>DATJCF010000136.1:0-21531 GCA_035514935.1 Rhodanobacter sp.
GCACGCCGACCTGGCGGCTCAGCAGGATGTGCTCGCGCGTCTGCGGCATCGGGCCGTCCGCGGCCGAGCACACCAGGATCGCGCCGTCCATCTGCGCCGCACCGGTGATCATGTTCTTCACGTAGTCAGCATGGCCCGGGCAGTCGACGTGCGCGTAATGGCGGTTCGGCGACTCGTATTCCACATGCGAGGTCGAGATCGTGATGCCGCGCGCCTTCTCTTCCGGCGCGCGATCGATCGCGCTGTAATCCTTGAACTCGCCACCGAAGCGCTCTGCACCGACCTTCGTCAGTGCGGCCGTCAGCGTCGTCTTGCCGTGATCCACGTGACCAATCGTGCCGACGTTGACGTGCGGCTTGGTGCGTTCGAATTTACCCTTTGCCATGCGCGCTAAACCCCGATGGAGTCAATGGTTAAAAAGAAAACGTGCCCTGCAAGGGTCACGACCGTGAAGGTCAAACTAACTGGTGCTCATAACAGGAATCGAACCTGTGACCTCTTCCTTACCAAGGAAGTGCTCTACCGACTGAGCTACATGAGCAGATACTTTTGCCATCCTCCGTGATGGCGAAGATAAACCCGGCATCCGGCCGGACTTCATATAGGCGTCGATCTACGCAGCGACTGCTTCGATCGATGGCGCCGGGCACGTGCAGAACAATGGAGCGGAAGGCGGGAATCGAACCCGCGTAATCAGTTTGGAAAACTGATGTTCTACCATTGAACTACTCCCGCCCTGCGCGGAACCCTTTGTCAACTGCGCCGTTTTTCACGTCGCATGATGCCGCTTGCAACTGGTGGAGGGAGGTGGATTCGAACCACCGAAGGCGTAAGCCAGCAGATTTACAGTCTGCCCCCGTTGGCCGCTTGGGTATCCCTCCAACAAAGAACGCGTATTGTGTGGATCGGACCCGGGACTGTCAACACCTTCTGGCACCGAATTCGCATGTCAGCGTAATTTTCCGGCAGGTTTTGCGGCCGCTCAATCCAGCGTCACGCTGCGCAGATCGACCAGTTGCTCCATTCCCTTGGACAGCTCCAGCAATTGCCGGGCCTGCGCCTGCAACCGGCGCTCGCTGTCGTCGCGCGGTTCCCAGCGTGGCACCGGGGTGGGCTTGCCGTCCTGCCCGTCGAGCGCCACGAAAACCATGACGCAGCTGGTGGCCAGGCGCTGCTCGTCGCGACGCAGGTCGCGAGCCAGCACATCGACCGCCAGATGCATGCTGCTGGTGCCGGTATGGATCAGCCGCGCGCGTACCGTGACCAGGTCACCGATCAGGATCGGCGCCACGAACTGGATGCCGCTCACCGATGCGGTGACGCAATACGCCCCGCTCCAACCCACCGCGCAGGCGTAGCCAGCCTGGTCGATCCACTTCATCGCCATGCCGCCATGTACCTTGCCGCCGAAATTGACGTCCGTTGGCTGGGCGAGAAAGCGGAACGTCACTTCGTGCTGTTGTCCGGACATGGGGCGGCGTCTCGTCGGTGAAGTAGGAGGCCGGGATTATGCCCTGACTGACGGAGCCACCCTTGCCGGCCCGGCTTGCGGACAACCAATTGTTCGTGGCTAGATGCAGGGCCAAGGAAACCGGGAATGCAGCATGGCCCTGCGCAGCATTGCATCGCGGACAGCACTGTGGGTTCTGGTCGGATCCATGGTTGTGCTTGCGGCGATCGGGGCGTTGTTGCTCAGCCTGACCCGCGCGCAGATCCTGCAGCACACCCACCACGAGGCCGCCGCCCTAGCGGCCAACGCGGGCAGCCAGATCCAGGCCCGGATCGATCGCGTTGCCGTCTCGGCGCAGATGCTCGCGGCGATCGTCGCCACCCGCCAGGATGACGCCGAACCCCTGCTGCGCGACACCCTGTCCACCAACCTGGACATGGATGGCCTGGCCGCGGTGTTCACGCCGTCACCCGACCCTGCCGATGCGCCCATGTATTCGCCGTTCGTGCGTCGACTGGACGACGGCAGCCTGACCAGCCGCAACCTGTCGCAAGACAGCAACCCCTACTGGAACAGCAACTGGTTCCTCGGCGGACTCGGCTGCGCCAGCGGTTGCTGGCAGCGACCGTTCCTGTCGCTGTCGCGGCACCGGCAGGTGATCAACTACTCCGTGGCGATCGAGCGCGACGGGCACCCCACCGGCATCATCAACGCCGACGTCACGCTCGATTGGCTGCACAAGATCCTCAGCAGCCTGAACAAGCCCGCGGGCGCCTACGCCTTCGTGCTCGACAGCGACGGCAACTACCTGGCGCACGACAATCCGGATCTGGTGGGTAAACGCGGCTCACCGGCCCTGCTCAACGCGCTGGCCAGCGACCAGGCCGGAACCATCCGCCTGCGGGTGGCACAGAATCCCCGGGCGCGCGGGCCGGTCTGGGTCTATTCCGCACCGATCGAAGGCACACGCTGGCGGCTTGGGCTGGTGGTGCCCGAGTACCAGACCTACGCCAGCGTGCGGCACATCTTCATGCTGAGCCTCGCGCTGGGCCTGCTGGCCCTGCTCGGCGTGTCGCTGATCACCCTGCTGACGATCCGCCGCACGATGGCGCCGCTGGGTGTACTGGCCGACCGCGCCGAGCACGTTGCCCGCGGCGAACTGGATTTCGAATTGCCACCGGCCCGCCGGCCCGACGAAGTGGGCCGCCTGACCCAGTCGTTCGACCACATGCGCCGCGAGCTGGCCCTGCATCTGGAGGACCTCGCCCGGGTGGCGCGCGAAAAACAGCGTCTGGCCAGCGAACTGGAGATCGCCCACCAGATCCAGCTCGGCCTGTTGCCGAACGCACACTACCTCGATGCCGTCTGCGCGCAGTTCGAACTGCATGCCGCGCTGCGTCCCGCGCGAGCGGTAGGCGGCGATCTCTACAGCTACTTCATGCTCGACCCGCAGCGCTTCTTCGTGATGGTCGGTGACGTCTCCGACAAGGGCATCCCGGCCGCCCTGTTCATGGCGCAAACGATCACCCTGGCCAAGGCGCTGGCGCCGCGCGCGCAGACGCCGCAGAACCTGCTGCAGCTGCTCAACCTGGAACTCTGCCGCGGCAACGACAGTTGCATGTTCGTCACCCTGCTGTGCGGCCTGCTGGACACCGGCAGCGGCGACCTGGTGCTGGCCAGCGCTGGCCACGAGCCGCCGATCCTGTGCGGCCGTGGCGCGCCGCAACTGCTGGAATTCCCCACTGGCGCGGTGCTGGGGCTGTACGAAGACTCGACTTATCCGGAACAACGCCTGCGCCTGCGCCCGGGCGAAACGCTGCTGATGTACACCGACGGCATCACCGAAGCCAGCGACCACGAGCAGCAGATGTACGGCATCGAGCGCACCGTGGAAAGTCTCGCGCAGGTGCCGTCGAACGCCGCCACCGCCGCCTACATCGAACAGCTGCTGGGCGATGTCGACCACTTCGTGGCGGATGCCGCGCAAGCGGACGACATCACCCTGCTGGCGCTGACCTGGCACGGCGCCGGGGTGCCGGCGACCGGGATAGACATCGACAACCGGCTGCCGGATGTCTTCGTGACGCTCGACCGCTGCGAGCAGTTGCTGCAGGAGGCCAACGTCCCGGCATCACTGCACGGCGACGTGCGCCTGGTGCTGGAGGAACTGATGGTCAACACGGTGGAATACGGCTATCCCGATGGTCGACCCGGCCGGATCCGCGTGTTGCTGCAGTCCCGACCCGGCGCCACCACGATCGAGCTGATCGACGACGGCATTGCCTTCGATCCGCTGCAATCCGCCACCCCCACCCTTACCGGCGACCTGGCCGACCGCGAGCGGATCGGCGGCCTCGGCATCCACCTCGCACGCACCATGACCGACGAAATGCGCTATACACGGGACGCCGACGGCAACCACCTGCTGCTTCGCTTCACCTACCCGACCGAGGATGGATCTTCATCATGACGCTCAGCCTGCACAGTGAATTCTCCGCCCCCGACCGCGTGGTCGTGCAGGTCGGCGGCCGCCTCGACGCGATGACCTTCGGCGAGCTCGACGACGCCATGCTGGCCCTGCTGCCACGACTCGCCGACGGCGGCACCGTGGTGATCGACCTGGCCGGCCTGGAATACGTCAGCAGCGCCGGGTTGCGCAGCTTCGCCAAGATCCGCAAGAACATGCGCACCCGCGGCGGCCACACCCTGCTGCTGAATCCGCAGCCGCAGGTGCGCAAGGTATTCGACATCGTCAAGGCCGTGCCGGTGAACGAGGTTTTCGCCAGCACCCAGGAACTCGACGCCTACCTGGACCGCATGCAGCGGCAGATCACCGAAGGCGACGACAGCGACCTCTGATCGCTGCGTCGCCGCACGTCCGGCAGCTCAGACGTTGAACAGGAAGTGCAGCACGTCGCCGTCCTTGACGATGTATTCCTTGCCTTCCTTGCGCAGCCGCCCGGCCGCACCCGCGCCCGCCTCACCCTTGTACTGGATGAAGTCGTCGTAGCCGATCGTCTCGGCGCGGATGAAGCCGCGCTCGAAATCGGTGTGGATCACCCCGGCGGCCTGCGGCGCGGTGGCGCCGCGCTTCACCTGCCATGCGCGCACTTCCTTCACGCCGGCGGTGAAATAGGTCTGCAGGTCGAGCAGCTTGTAACCGGCGCGGATCACCCGGTTCAGGCCCGGCTCGTCCAGGCCCATGTCCTTCAGGAACTCGTCGCGGTCGGCGTCATCGAGCTGCGCCATCTCTTCCTCGATCGCGGCGCACACCGGCACCACCTCGGCGCCCTCGGTGGCGGCGCGCTCGCGCACGGCGTCCAGCAGCGGATTGTTCTCGAAGCCGTCGTCGGGGACGTTGGCGATGTACATCAGTGGCTTCAGGGTGAGCAGGAACAGATCGCGCACCAGCGCCTTTTCCTCCTCGTCCAGACCCAGGCTGCGCGCGGACTTGCCTTCGTTGAGCCCGGCGGCCAGCTTCTGCAGCACCGGTTTCTTCGCCAGCGCTTCCTTGTCATTGGCCTTGGCCGCGCGCTCGGCGCGGTTCAGCGCCTTGTCCACCGATTCCAGGTCGGCCAGCGCCAGCTCGGTGTCGATGGTCTCGATGTCGGCAATCGGGTCGACCTTGCCGGCCACGTGGATCACGTCACCCTCGAAGCAGCGCACCACGTGGGCGATCGCATCCACCTCGCGGATGTGCGCCAGGAACTTGTTGCCCAGACCCTCGCCTTTCGACGCGCCAGCCACCAGCCCGGCGATGTCGACGAACTCCACCGCGGTCGGGATCACCTTCTGCGGATTGACGATCTCTGCCAGCGCATTCAGCCGCGGGTCCGGCACCGGCACCACGCCCACGTTCGGCTCGATCGTGCAGAACGGAAAATTCGCCGCCGCGATGCCCGCCTTGGTCAGCGCGTTGAACAGGGTGGACTTGCCGACATTGGGCAGACCGACGATGCCGCATTTGATGCCCATTTGGGACTCCGGGATTCGTGATTTGGGATTCGGGATTCGGAAGAGCGGGCCGCCATGTTTTGACGAATCCCGAATCCCGAATCTCCAATCCCGGCTACTTCGTATGCAACAACTGCATCGCCTTGTCGAACTGGCCTTCCGCTGCCAGCGGCAGCACGTCCAGGGCACGGGCGACGCCGTCGAGGATTGCGTCCTCGTCGGTGGCCGACGGCCGGCCCAGCACCCACGGGGTGACCTGATCGCGGTGGCCGGGGTGGCCGATGCCCACGCGCAAACGATGGAACTTGCCGTGGCCGAGGTGGGCCATGATGTCGCGCAATCCGTTCTGGCCGCCGTGGCCGCCATCGAATTTCATCCGCACGGTGCCCGCAGGCAGATCCAGGTCATCGTGCGCGACCAGGCATTGTTCGGGTTCGATCTTGTAATAGCGCAGCGCCGAAACCACGGCGATGCCGCTCTTGTTCATGAAGGTGGCCGGCTTCAGCAGCCAGACCGGTTCGCGGCCGAGGCGCACGCGGCAACTCTCGCCGTGCAGCTTGCCGTCGAAGGCGAAGCGCTCGCCCTGCCCGCTGGCGAGGGCGTCAACTAGCCAGAACCCGGCGTTATGCCGGGTTCGGAGATATTCGGTACCGGGGTTGCCCAGTCCGACGATGAGTCGCAAACCAGCCATGCGCAGAAGCAGCAGGACGGCCCGCACTCCATCGGAGCGCGGGCCGTCGCGGCTTACTTCTTGTCAGCCGCCGGCTTGGCCGGCTTGGCAGCCGCGGCCTTGTTCGCTTCGGCTTCGGCTTCGGCCGCCGCGTCTTCCGCCGCGTCGGCAGCGCTTTCCTTGACCGTGTTCACGGTGACCACCGCGGCGTCGTGCGCTTCACCCAGCGCCAGCGCGGGCAGTTCCACGTTGGCCGGCAGCTTCAGCTGCGACAGATGGATGATGTCGCCGGCTCCGACCGCGCCCAGGTCCAGCTCGATGAACGCGGGCAGGTCCTTCGGCAGGCAGCTGACTTCCACTTCGGTCAGGTTGTGCGAGATCACCACGCCGGACATCTTGCCGGCCGGCGATGTTTCCTGGTTGAGGAAGTGCAGCGGGACGTTGGCGCGCAGCTTGGCGTTCTCGTCGATGCGCAGGAAATCCATGTGCATCATCAACTGCTTGAACGGATGCTTCTGCCAGTCGCGCACCAGCACCTTCTGCACCTTGCCGTCGACGTTCAGGTCGAGCACCGAGGAGAAGAACGACTCGTTCTTCGCGGCCAGAAGGATGGTGTTGTGCTCGATCTGGATGCTCTCGGGAGCCTGATCGCCACCGTAGACAACGGCAGGCACATAAGCGGCACGACGCAGGCGGCGGCTCGCACCTTTCCCCTCGTCCTTGCGGCCTTGCGCCTTGATTTCAAGATTCTTGGACATTGCTTTTTACTACCTTGGTGGTTGTTTGCCGCCTCGCGGCGGCTTGGTGACTTCCCCGCGACCAGGTGAAGTCTGTGTTTCGGGATTTGGAATTAGGGATTTGTGATTCGTCAGAGCCAGTGGCGCTTTTGCGAATCCCAAATCCCCGATCCCGAATCCCGTCTCTCAATCCACATACAGCGAACTCACCGACTCGCCGTAGGCGATGCGGCGAATGGTTTCGGCCAGCAGTTCGGCAACGGACAGCTGACGGATCTTGCTGCAGGCCTGCACTTCGGCGCGCAGCGGCAAGGTGTTGGTGACGATGAGCTGGTCGAGCTGGGAATTCTCGATGTTGCTGACCGCCGCGCCCGACAGCACCGGGTGCACGCAGTAGGCGATCACCTTGCGGGCGCCGCGCTCCTTCAGGGCGGCGGCGGCCGCGCACAGGGTGCCGGCGGTGTCCACGATGTCGTCGACCATCACGCAGGTCTTGCCGTCGACATCGCCGATGATGTTCATCACCGTGGAGACGTTGGCGCGCGGACGGCGCTTGTCGATGATTGCCAGGTCCGCATCGTCCAGGCGCTTGGCGATGGCGCGCGCGCGCACCACGCCACCCACGTCCGGGCTCACCACGATCAGGTCGTCCGTGGCGTGGTTGCGCCAGATGTCGGCCAGCAGCACCGGCGAGGCGTAGACGTTGTCCACCGGGATGTCGAAGAAACCCTGGATCTGGTCGGCATGCAGATCCACCGTGAGCAGGCGATCCACGCCAGCGGCGCTGACCATCTTGGCAGCCAGCTTGGCGGTGATCGGCACTCGCGCCGAGCGCGGCCGGCGATCCTGCCGTGCATAGCCGAAATACGGCATCACGGCGGTGACACTGGTGGCCGAGGCCCGCTTGAGTGCGTCGGTGAGCGCCAACAGCTCGAACAGGTTTTCCGCGCTTGGCGCGCCCGTGGGCTGGATGACGAAAACCTCCTGCCGGCGGACGTTCTCCTCGATCTCGATCTGCACTTCGCCATCGCTGAAGGTGCCCACCAGCGCCTTGCCCAATGGCACGCCCAGGCGCTGGGCAACGTTCTCGGACAGTGCGCGGTGCGCATTGCCGGAAAAAAGCAGCATCGGGGTGGACGTATCCACAGTCATTACCTCAGAACCAATGGCCATCATGAATGGCTGGGGCGGCAGGATTCGAACCTGCGCATGCGGGAATCAAAATCCCGTGCCTTAACCAGCTTGGCGACGCCCCAGAAGTTTTAGTTTTCGTTCGTGCTTTGGTTCGATCCATGCGGCTCACGGTGCGCCGCAATGGCGCGCCAGGGCCCGGTTCAGCGGTGACACGTCGACACCTGCGGCCACTTGTGCCGAAAATGCCGCCGGGCAACGACGCGCAATCGCCACCGCCCGGTCGAGTGATTTCGCCTCCAGGAACACGCAACCACCGCTGCCGGAAAGTCGCGCCTCGCCGAAGCCCGCCAGCCAGTCCAGTGCCGCGGCCACCCGCGGGTGTCGCGCTCGCACAACTGTCGTGAAGGCGTTCTCCGACGTTTCGCCGGAAACAAAGGATGAAATTGTCGCCCGCGACGCATTTCGTGTCAATTCGGGCGTCTGGAAAAGCGCTGCCGTCGGTACCGATTCGTGCGGGTCGAGCACCACATGGTAGCGCCGCGGCAACGCCAGCGGCGTGAGTTTCTCGCCGACGCCTTCGGCCCACGCCGACCTGCCCCGCACGAAAACCGGCACGTCGGCGCCCAGCTGGCGGCCCAGTTCGGCCAGCGCATCGATGTCGAGGTGGCGTCCCCACAGGTGGTTGAGCGCCACCAGCACGGTGGCCGCATCGGAACTGCCGCCACCCAGGCCGCCACCCATGGGAATGCGTTTTTCCACCGTGATGTCGACGCCCAGGCCGGCATCGGCTTGCAGCAGGCGCGCGGCGCGGGTCACCAGATCCTGTTCGGCCGGCACGCCGGGCGTGTCGCTCAGCCGGCGTATCTCGCCATCGCCACGGACGCGAAGGCGTATCTCGTCGCCCCAGTCGAGCAGCCGGAATACGGTTTGCAGCTCGTGATAGCCATCGTCGCGCCGGCCCACGATGCGCAGGAACAGGTTGAGCTTGGCCGGCGCCGGCCAGGCCGTCCAGTCGCCCGCAGCCAGCGGCGGCAAGTGGCGACTCATGAACTGGCGCAGGTGCTCGGGGAACCCGTTGTCACGATCGCGCTGGCGGGCCAGGGCGAAGGTCGGATCGTTCCTGTCGACCGCCACGAAACCATGCCTGGCATAGAACGGCGCATTCCACGGCACGTCCGCCAGGGTGCCCAGGTCGACCCGGCGATAGCCGGCCGCGCGCGCCCAGTCGCAAACGTGCTCCAGCAGCGCCGCGCCGATGCCGCGGCGGCCGTGCGACGGCAGCACGTCGAGCTCGGCAATGCCGATCGCGCCCTCGCCCACATCGGTATCCAGCCACACGAAACCCACCGGCTCGTCCGACGTATCCAGCGCCACCCATACCAGGCCGCGGCTGATCGCCAGGTGCAGCAACGGGGGCGGAATGACCATCGCCGCATACGACGGCCAGGCCGGATGGCCGCGGAACAGCTGCACGGCCTTGCGCTCGATCTCGCACAGCGCGTCAACGTCAGCGGCGCGGGCGCACACGATCCGGCAACTCATGTCGTGGCGGCCGGATCGAGGATGGGGTGAAGCGTCATCGCCGCGAACCGCACTCAGGGGAGTTGCCACGATTCGATCACCAGTTTCACCTTGTACGGCGGTTTCGCCGCGTACAGCTTTTTCGGCAGTGGCGGCTGACGGTTGGTATCCCACTCGCGATAATCCACGCTCCAACCGTCCTGCAGCAGCGTGGCCGGAAGCCGGTCCTCGCCGAAAGTGAGTTCCGCCGGGCCGCTGTCGGCGCGCAGCCCCAGCACCCAGGCGCGCAGGTCGCTCAGTGGCACATCCCAACCCAGCGCCCGGTGCATCAGCGATTCGGCGTCACGGCCGCGGATCGGCCCGCCATCCAGGCCTTCCATCAGCGCACCGTGGTTGTCACCACTGAGCCGGAAGCTCTTGCCGGTGACGGGTGCGCGCAACACGAATTCGTAATGGTCGCCATCCTGGCTCCAGCTGAAACTTCCGCTGCCCCCGTCACTGCCGTTGGATACCCCCAGCCTGCCCTGCAATACCCAGCGGTCGACCGGCGCCAACGCCTGCTCGCGCGCGTGCTGCGCGGCCAGCAGGCTGGCGTCGCCCTTCATCCGCACGGCGGGCACGCAGGCACTCAGCAGCAGCGGCAACACCCACAGGGAGTACCGGAACAAGCGCCTCACGGCTGCAGCCTTTTCAAAGTCTCGCGCAGCATGCTGCTGTGCGGATCGAGCTTGCGCACTTCATCGAACAATTTCCTCGCCTCCTGCTGCTGACCCTTTTTCCACAGCACCTCGCCCAGATGCACGCCGACGTCGGCATCCTTGCGCGCTTGCCACGCGCCGCGCAGGACCTCTACCGCCTGATCGAGATGGCCCAACCGGTATTGCAGCCACCCCCAGGAGTCGGCGATCGCCGGGTCATGCGGCTTGGCGGCACGGGCGGCGCGCAGCAGTTTTTCGGCTTGCGGCAGATCGCGGTCGGCATCGGCCAGGGTGTAGCCCAGCGCATTGCTGGCGTCGATGTCATCGGGCTTGATCTTCAGCAGGTGCTCGAAATCCTTCACCGCCTGATCCACCTTGCCCGCCTCGGCATACGCCAGCCCGCGGCCGTACAGCAAGCCGGGATCGTTCGGCACCACCTGCAAGGCGCGGTTGAAGGCTGCTTCGGCCAGCGTGAAGTGCTGCTCGCGCATGTAGAGCTCGGCGTCCACCTGGTAGGCCTGCCGCAGTTGATCGGGCTGGTCGAGATAACTCATCTGCAATTGGCTGAGCAGTTCGTGGGCCTCGGCGCTGTGGCCTTGCGACTGCAGGATGACTGCGGTGCGCAGGTCGGCGTCGAACGCGTGCGGGTCGTCATCGGCCACCTGGTCGTACCAGGTCAATGCCTCGGCATCACGGTGCTGCATCTGCGCCAGTTGCCCGAGCAGGTAGGCGTTGTGCCGGTGCACGTCGGGCGAAGCCTTCTGCAGTTGCTGGTACAACGCCGCAATCGCCTTGTCATCGTCGGCCCGCGCGGCCAGCGACGCGCGCAGGGCATAAGTGTCGGCATCCTGCGGGCCGCGGTCGAGCACCCGCAAGGCGGCGGCATTGTCGCCGGCCTGGCTCAACATGCCGGCATAGCCCATCCGCAACGCGGTGCTTTCCGGATGACGCGCAACGGCCTGGCGCAGCAGCGCCCGCGCTGCCGCATGATCGCCCTGGCGGAACGTCATCTGCGCGGCCCAGGCATAGGTTTCGGGGCTTTTGAAGCGCTCCATCGCTGCCTGGGCGATCTGCATGGCGTAAGCGGGGCGGCCCAGCTTGTCGCCCAGTTCGCTCATCGCCAGCCACGCCTTGGGGTCGGCAGGCAGGCGTTGCGCCGTGGCCAGTTTTTCCAGCAGACGGCCCGCCTGGGCCTGGTCGCGGGCAGCCAGCAAGACACGGCCGAGCTGACGCCAGGCGTCCTTGTCGCCGCTGTCCAGCAGACGCTGCAACTGACGGGCCGCCTCGTCGCCGTCGCCGCGGTCCAGCGCCAGTTGCGCGCGCCCCGCGGCCAGCGCGGCAGGCTCGGCGCCCAGCGACTGCCAACGGTCCAGCGCGCGCTGCGCGGCAGCGTCATCGTGCACTGCGGTGGCCAGGCCGGCGGCGCGTTCGGCCACTTCCGGCTCGTTGCTCAGCATCATCGCCTTGCCGAAGAATGCGGCCGCGCCAGCGAGGTCGGTGCGGTTCAGCGCCATCTCACCGGCCAGCAGCTGGGCCAGCAGATCGTGGTCGGCATCGGGCGTCGCCACGACCAGGTGCGTCAACGGCTGCGCGGGTGCCGGTGCGGTGGTGGCTGGCCGCGATGCCATCGAGGCGCATCCGGCCAGGCCCAGCGCGAATGCCGAGACTGCCGTAAAATGCCGCAGTTGCTTGAACTTGACCGACCTGCTCCGCACACTGTTCACCGTTTGTTTGACCATTTCGCCGTATCGCTCCGTACACGTTCGTACACGGCAGGTTGCATCAAGCTTAGCCTACGCTGCCGTCATTCCTGCCCGGATTTCCTCCGAAAATGCCGCTGATCGCCCTCGGGCTCAATCACCTCACCGCGCCGGTCAGCCTGCGCGAGCGGGTGGCGTTCGACCCGGACGCCGCCGCGGCAGCCGTGCGCGCGCTGCGTGGCGAGCCGGGCGTGGAAGAGGCATTGATCCTGTCCACCTGTAACCGCACCGAGCTGTATGTGGGCGTGGCGGCCGGTGCCGAGGGTATCCCGCAGCAGTGGCTGAACCGCCACCATCATCTGACGCCGGGCAAGCTGGACGAGTTCCTGTATCGGCACGATGAACAGGATGCGGTGCGGCACATGTTCCGCGTCGCCACCGGGCTGGATTCGATGGTGCTGGGCGAGCCGCAGATCCTGGGCCAGGTGAAGGATGCCTACCAGCAGGCCCGCGCCGCGCAGGCGCTGGGTGCACCGCTGGACCGCCTGCTGCAGCACACCTTTGCCGTGGCCAAGCGGGTACGCACCGATACCCGCATCGGCGCACACACGGTATCGGTGGCATTCACCGCGGTGCGCCTGGCCGAGCAGGTCTTTGCGGACCTGAAGCAGGCCTGCGTGCTGCTGATCGGCGCCGGCGACACTATCGAACTGGCCGCGCGGCACCTGGCCGACAAGCAGGCGCGCCGGCTGATCGTGGCCAACCGCACGCTGGAAACCGCGCAGGAACTGGCCGCCCGCCATGGCGGCTACGCGGTGGCGCTGGCCGACCTGCCGCAGCATCTGGCCGAAGCCGACATCGTGATCTCCTCCACCGCCGCGCGCACACCGATCGTCACCCGCGCCATGGTCGAGCAGGCGATGGCCATGCGGCGGCGCAAGCCGATGTTCATGGTCGACATCGCCGTGCCGCGCGACATCGAGGCCAGCGTGGCCGAGTTGTCCGACGTCTATCTCTACGGCATCGACGACCTGCAGCAGGTGATCGACGAAAACCGCCGCTCGCGCCAGGCCGCCGCCCGCGAGGCGGACGCCATCATCGACCTGCAGGTGGATCGCTACATGGCCTGGCGCCGTGCGCTCACCGTGCACAATCCGGCGTTGGACATCCGCCAGCACGCGGAAACCTACCGCGACGAAGTGCTGGAAAAAGCCCGCGCCATGATCGCCCACGGCAAGCCGACGGACGAAGCGCTGGCCTTTCTCGCCAACACGCTGACCAACAAGCTGCTGCATCACCCCAGCGCACGCCTGCGCGAGGCGGCGCTCAGCGGCGACATGGATCTGCTGCACGCGGCGGGCCGGCTGTACGGGCTGGACGACGACGCGAACACCCCCAACCGGTAGGGGCGACTTCAGTCGCGATGCTCTTGCGTCGATGTGGCGAAGAGCATCGCGACTGAAGTCGCTCCTACAACATTCTCAAGCCCCGCCATCAGGGTAAACGTACTGGCCCATGACCCCATCGATCCGCCGCAAGCTCGAAGCACTGGCCGAGCGCCACGAGGAGATCGGCCTGCTGCTGGCCCAGCCCGACGTGCACGCCGACAACGCCCGCTTCCGCGCGTTGTCGCAGGAATACGCCCAGCTGGAACCGGTCGCCGCCTCGCTGCGCGAACACGACCAGGCCGAACACGAATTGGCCGATGCGCAGGCCATGCTGGACGACGCCGAACTGCGCGAGATGGCCGCCGACGACGTGCGCCGGCTGGAGCAACGCCTGCGGGAACTGGACGACGAACTGCAGATCCTGCTGCTGCCGAAGGACCCGCGCGACGACGCCAGCCTGTATCTGGAAGTGCGCGCAGGCACCGGCGGTGACGAGGCGGCCATCTTCGCCGGCGACCTGCTACGCATGTACCTGCGCTTTGCCGAAAGCCGCCGCTGGCAGGTGGAAATCCTCAGCGAGCATGCCGGCGAGCACGGCGGCTACAAGGAAGTGGTGGCGCGCATCGAGGGCAAGGGTGCGTATTCGCAACTGAAATTCGAATCCGGCACGCACCGCGTGCAGCGCGTGCCGGAAACCGAATCGCAGGGGCGCATCCACACCTCGGCCGCCACCGTGGCGATCATGCCGGTGCCCGACGAGATCGACGACATCGAGATCAACCCGGCCGACTTGAAGACCGACACCTTCCGCGCCTCCGGCGCTGGCGGCCAGCACGTCAACAAGACCGACTCCGCCATCCGCATCACCCACCTGCCCACCGGCACCGTGGTGGAATGCCAGGACGAGCGCAGCCAGCACAAGAACCGCGCCCGCGCACTGAGCCTGCTGAAGGCGCGGCTGCTGGACGTCGAGCGCAGCAAGCAGAGCGAGGAACGCTCCGAGGCGCGGCGCCTGCAGGTGGGTTCCGGCGACCGCAGCCAGCGCATTCGCACCTACAACTACCCGCAGGGCCGCATCACCGATCACCGCATCAACCTCACGCTCTATCGCTTGCCTGAAATCGTGCAGGGGGATCTGGGGGAGTTGATCGATGCACTGAATCGCGAGTACCAGGCTGACCAGCTGCAGGCGTTGAGCGGCGCGTAAAGCACCTCGTCAACCGATCCGAAAACCCTGCAGTTCCCGCTCCGACAAATCCTCCCGACTGACCGCGTCGACCACCGCCATTGGCGGCCCTTGCCGCAGCCAACTTTCCAGTGCATCGAGCACCTGCTCCGAACCGCTGGCCAGCACCTCGACGCTGCCATCGCGCCGATTTTCCGCATGGCCGCAAACGCCAAGCACCAGCGCCTGATCGCACGTACTGGCGCGGAAGAACACACCCTGCACCTTGCCGGTGACGATGAAACGCGCGGTCGGCATTACGACACCCTCATCACGGCTGGCCGATCAGCGCCACCAGCGAGGCCTCGGTCACCGGCCCCACGATGTGCCTGGCGACCTTGCCATCGGGGCTGATCAGGTAGGTGGTGGGCAGCCCGCGCGGCTGGTCGAAATCCTTCACCGGTTTGTCCAGCGTCACCTGCGCGATCGGATACACCACCGGCCGCTTCGCCAGGAACGCCTTGATGTCGGCCGGGTCACTGTCTTCATACGCCAACCCGATCGCACGGACATTCGGGTGCGCCGCCACGAAGCGCGAGATGTCCGGCATCTCCTTGATGCACGGCACGCACCACGTGGCCCAGAAATTCACGATCACCCACTTGCCGCGCTGCGCGGAAAGATCGAACGTCTTGCCTTGCAGCGTGGTTACATGAAGCGTGGGCTGGGCGGGCATGGCCGACCACGCGGGCGCGGCAAGAGCCAGCATCACGGCGGATATGGCCGTCCATACGGCGGGACGGGAAAAGCGGAAAGTCATGCGTTCGGTTCCTCGATGGCAGGCACATCAGCAGGCGCATCGGCGTCCTGCGGGTAGATCTGGTCCAGCCGCGTGCCCAACGCGGTATGCAGGGTATCGGCCATCACGTCCAGCAATTCAAGCAGCGTCCTGGGCAACTCGATGCCCAATGCGGCCGCTTCCTCAGCCGGGCGCAACGGCAGGCGGTAATGGGTCTTGTTGTAGACGCGCAGCAGGTCCGTGCTGTCCAGGCTGCGGCAGAGCAACCAGCCTGCCTCGCCACGGGTGATCAGGTCGGCGCGTTGCAGGTCGTCGAAATAGGCGGCGATGGCGGCGCTGCGCAGATACGGCTCGCACAATCGTATCTGCGCCGGGTCCACCCGCGAGCCATCGCGCTGGGCCTCGATGAAATGGCGCAACACCACCAGCAACCCCAGGAATTCCGCGCCCTCGGGCAGCGTCGTGGCCGGTGCGTGGTATTCGTACGCCGACAGCGAAGCGGCAATGGAGGCAGCCAGGATCACGATCACCCACGACAGGTAGATCCACAGCAGGAAGATCGGGATCGTGGCCAGCACCCCGTAGATCTGCTGGTAGGTATGCGCATTGCGCACGAACAACGTAAAGCCCCAGCGGGCGACCTCGAACAGCACCGCGCCCAGCAGCGCGCCGATCGCCGCATCACGGCGCGACACGCGGCAATTGGGGATCACCGAATACATCAACCACAGCGTCACGAAGGTCACCACGAACGGCAGCACCACCAGGAACCGCTCGGCGATGCTGGTGCCCAGGTCGTAGGCGCCGTGCAGCAACGGCATCGCCGTGACATACGACGTGGCGGCAATGCCACCGCCCACCAGGATCGGCCCCAGCGTCAACGCCGCCCAATACAGCAGCAGGCGCGATCCCCATCGACGCGGCTGGTGCACGCGCCAGATGCGATCGAGCCGGTCCTCGATGCTGATCATCATCGACACCGCGCTGAACAGCATCACCAGGATGCTGATGCCGGTGAGCTTGCTGGCGTTGGCCGCGAAACCCAGCATGGTGTTGCGCACCGCCTCGCCCGCCGCCGGCACGAAATTGTTGAACACGAAGGTGATCAGCGTGTCGCGCGCGGGCTGGAACACGGGAAATACCGAGAACATCGCGAACACCGCCACCATCAGCGGCACCAGCGACACCAGCGTGGTGTACGACAGCGCGCCGGCCGTCTCGAAGCATTTGTCGTCGACAAAACGCTGCCAGATGAAGCGGCTGAAATTCGACGTGCGTTCGCGATTGAAGCGCAGGGCCATCATTACTTCCATCGTTGCGCCGGTGGGTCGGCATCGTCGCGACAACCTCGCGTGCGACATCGCGGCATGAACTCGCCCGGCATGCGCCGGTACACTAGCGTATCGCCCATGAACACCCAAAACACATGAATCGCCGACGCCGGAACCACCGCGCATGAGCCAGGACATCCTGGTGCTCTACTACAGCCGCAGCGGCCACACCGCCCAACTCGCGCGCCTGATCGCCCGTGGCATCGAGGAAGTGCCCGGCATGCACGCGCGCCTGCGCCAGGTGCCGCCGGTGGCTCCGGTGACGGAAGTGGCGCAGCCGCCCGAACCGGACGACGGCGCACCTTACGTCAGCCGCGCCGACCTGGCCGATTGCGCCGGACTGGCGCTGGGCAGCCCCACTCGCTTCGGCAACATGGCCGCGCCGCTGAAATACTTCCTCGACTCCACCGGCGCCGAATGGGCCAGCGGCGCGCTGGTCGGCAAGCCGGCGGCGGTTTTCACTTCCACCAGCACCATGCACGGCGGCCAAGAATCCACCTTGTTGACGATGGCGCTGCCACTGCTGCATCACGGCATGCTGCTGCTGGGCCTGCCGTTCACCGAAGCCGCGCTCAGTGCCACCCAGAGCGGCGGCACGCCGTACGGCGCCAGCCACGTCGCCGGTACCACGGGCGACAACCCGATCAGTGAGCACGAACGCGAACTGGCCCGCGCCTTGGGCCGCCGCCTCGCCGACACCGCACGCAAACTGGCGGCCGGCGCATGAGCACGATGGCGCGACTGCCGCCCGAACAACGGCTGGGTTTGATCGCCTGGGCGGCGCTGACGGCGTTGCAGCCGGTCTGGCATGCATGGGTGTTTCCCGCGCAGACCGTGCCGGTATGGCTGGTCGTGGCGATCACCAGCGTGCCTCTGCTGCTGCCGCTGCTGGCGATCCGCGACGTGCGCCGCGCGTTGCTGTGGGTGGGCATCCTCAGCCTGTTCTATTTCTGCCATGGCGTATCGGAAGCGTGGAGCGCCGCCGACCAACGCTGGCTGGCCGTCGTCGAGATCGTCTTGACCGTGCTGCTGATCGGCCTGCTGGGCGCCGGCGTGAAACGCAAGGCGCGCTGAACTAGTCGGACATCAGCCGGCAGATGCGCAGGTTGCCGGACGCCTCCTTGCCGTTGCGCCGTTGCTCCAGCCCGCTTTGCACGGGTACGCAATCGGCCATGCGGGCACCGGGCAGATACCGTTGCAACAGCGGCAGATCCTCGTTGGCGTCGTCGCGCAGCAGGGCGTACACCGCGCCGGCATGCGCCGCGATCCGCTCCTGGACCAGCGCATCGAGCCGGAAGCCGAGCGCGGACCGGGTGAACCAGCTCAGTCCGATATACCGGTTGTCCTGCGCATGCGGCAGAAACGGAATCACGTACGCATCCGGCTGCCCCACCACCAGCACCAGGCTGCCGCGCTCGACCGCCGGTGGCCGCACATCGAACGTGACGTCCGCATACGGCACATGCCCCCAGCCCGGATAGCGGCTGAACCCGGCCAGCAGCAGGAAGGCGCCGGCCATGGCCCACACCAGCCAGCGCCGGGGTGCCGCGTCTACCGGCGCGAACAACTGCAACGCTGCCAGCAGCAACAGGCCCGAGAGCAACTCCAGCGGCACCGCATAACGCAGGATCGAAAACAGGCACAGCCACAGCACATAGGCCGTGGCCGCAAACGCCAGCAACAACCGTATCGACCGATCCAGCGGCCGGCGCCGCAGCAGCCACGGCAACGCCGCCAAGGCCAGCGTCGACAACCCCACCAGCGCATAGCGCGCATCGGCAAAGTTCACCTCGGTGACGATGTGCTGGTTCTTTCCCAACCAGTACAGCGGATAAAACAGCCACTGGCCCAGATCGCGCGGCAGATACTGCCGATCGGTACCGCCCACCGCCGGCACCCACGCCGAGTGGAACACCTGGTTGAACAGCGGAAAGATCGGGTTGCCGGTGAGTTCGTAAAGCTGCCAACCCCACCAGCCGTACGCCAGCACGAAACCGGCCAGCGCACCGATGCCAAACAGCAGCGCCAACCGCCACGCCTCGCGCCCCATTCCCAGCGCCAGCAACAGGCCCAGCGCCAGGGCCGGCGCATACACCACCGCGGTGGGTTTCAAACCTGCAGCCAGGCCGCTCAGCAGGCCGGCCAGCAGCGCGCGCCGCCACGGCTGCGACAACGGCGTGTCGCTGCACAACGGCAACAGCACGTACAGGCTCGACAAGATAAACAGGGCCAGCGGCAATTCGTTGAAGCTGGAACCGGTCTGCGAAACCGTCATCGTTCCGGTCACGCCGATCAGCACCGCCCACACGTCGGCCCAGCCAAACGTGCGCCCGCGCAACCACGCCAGCCGGATCGCGACACGAAACAGCATGAAAACCAGGCCGCCGTACCACAGCCCCTGCACGCCCGCGAGCAGCCGCGGCCCATGCTGCAACGGCCCTGTTCCCAGCAGGAAATACGGCACGTCCAGCAAGGGATTGAAAAAGCTCTGCAGGCCCGCCGGCGCCAGATCCAGCGCCAACCGTCCGTGCAACCAGGCCCAGGCGTTGTAGAGGTGGTAATTCTTCAGGTCCCAGTTCGCGTCCTGGCCGCGCAGCACCGACAGCAGCGCACCGAACGACAGGCACGCCAGCAAGGCGCGTACGCCCAGGAATTTCCGCGCATCCAGCGCCCGCATCAGCGTGGATCACTCGCGCTCGGGAGCCCCGGCTGGTTGAGATACGCCAGATACTTCTGCTCGCGCCGACCCAGCGTCACCGTGTCGAGCACCAATCCGCAAACCAGGAACACGCCGCCGAGCAGGCACAGCGACGCGCTCAGGATCGCGGTGGGGAATCGCGGCACCAGGCCGGTGGCCATATAGGTTTCGAACAGCGGCAGCGACAAACCTACCGCCAGCAACACGCACAACGCGCAGGCCACCGAGAAGAACGCCAGCGGCCGACCGTTCTTGGCCAGCTTCACGATGGTCAGGAAAATGCGCCAGCCATCGCGCCAAGTGTTGAGCTTGCTGTGCGAACCCTCCGGCCGGGCGCTGTAGCGGCTGGGCATTTCCGCCACCGGCATGCGCAATTCCAGCGCGTGGATCGCCAGCTCGGTCTCCGTCTCGAAACCTTGCGCATGGGCCGGAAACGACTTCACGTAACGCCGCGACATCACCCGGTAGCCCGACAGCATGTCGGTAAACGTGCGGCCGAATATCCAGCCGACCAGGCCGGTCAGCAAGCGGTTGCCCCATTGATGACCGGCACGATAAGCCTGCGCGTGATCGCTGGATCGGCTGGCCACCACCAGATCCAGGCGTTCGGCGCAGAGACGCTGGATCATCGCCGGCGCGTCGCTGGCGTCATAGGTGGCATCGCCGTCCACCATCACGAAGACGTCCGCATCGATATCGGCAAACATGCGGCGTACCACGTGACCCTTGCCCTGCAGCCGCTCCTGCCGCACCTCGGCGCCGGCCTCGCGGGCGATGCGTGCGGTGTCGTCGGTCGAGTTGTTGTCGTACACCACGATCCGCGCCTGCGGCAGGCTGGCGGCAAACGCGCGCACCACGGCGGCAATCGCCACCGCCTCGTTGAAACACGGAATCAACACCGCCACGCGCGGTACTGTCACTGGGGTCATGGGGCTGGTACGCCTCGATGGAAACGCGCCTATTCTAGTCGTCTGGCGAACGGTTCCACGTCCGATCGAGTCACCTAGGGAGAACACCCATGGGATTCCTGCAAGAAGGTCCGCAACTGGCGCATCCGTGGCGCAGCGATCGATGGCTGCACGGCCTGCTCGATCGTGTGCTGCCGGCCGAGCGCCGCGCCACGCTGGATGCCGACCTCGCCGCTCTCGGCGACTACGCGCAGATGGCTTGGCAACGCGCCAGCGAAAGCACCCGACGCAAACCGGTGCTGACCCAGTGGGACGCGTGGGGCCGCCGCGTCGACCGGATCGAACTGACCACGGCATGGCTGGAAGGCCCGCAGCTGACGACGCGGCACGCAGTGCTCGCCGCCGGCCATGCGCCGGGCGAATACGCGCGGCTGGAAGAGTTCGCCCGCGTCTACCTGTATCACGTGGCCAGCGAGTTCTACACCTGCCCGCTGGCGATGACCGACGGCGCCGCCACCGCGATCAAGGCGTCAGGCAACGCGGCGTTGATCGAGCGCGCGCTGCCGCATTTCCTCAGCCGCGATCCGGCGCAGTTCTGGCTCAGCGGCCAATGGATGACCGAAAACATCGGCGGCTCCGACGTCAGCCACAGCGAAACGGTGGCGCGCCGCGATGGCGACGGCCAGTGGCGGCTGCATGGCCGCAAGTGGTTCAGCTCGG
Organism: Rhodanobacter sp.; assembly: GCA_035514935.1. Taxonomy (GTDB): domain Bacteria; phylum Pseudomonadota; class Gammaproteobacteria; order Xanthomonadales; family Rhodanobacteraceae; genus Rhodanobacter. The sequence continues at coordinate 20,874 of DATJCF010000136.1, forward strand.
CGGTGGTCGGCGAGGCGGCACTGGCGCTGGCCCGGCCCGAAGGCGCCGGTGAGGGCAACGCCGCGCTGGCGCTGTTCTATGTGGAAACGATGGATGGCCAGCGGCGCAAACCCGAACTGATCATCGACCGGCTGAAGGACAAACTGGGCACGCAGGAACTGCCCACCGCGGAAATCCATCTCGACGGCCTGCCCGCCTGGCCCGTCGGCGAACTGGCCCACGGTGTGCGCCAGGTGGCGCCGATGCTCAACGTCACCCGCACCTGGAATGCCGTCTGCGCCGTGGCCAGCATGGCCCACGCGATCAGCCTGGCGCGCGACTACGCCACGCGGCGGCAGGCGTTTGGCCGCCCCCTGATCGAGCAGCCGCTGCACGCGCAGACGCTGGCGGACATGCAGGCCGAGTTCGAGGGCGCGTTCGCGCTGGCGTTCGAAGTGGCGCACCTGCTGGGCCGGGTCGAGAGCGGCAGCGCGGCAGCGCATGAAGCGGCGCTGCTGCGCCTGCTCACACCGCTGGCGAAATTGTGGACGGGAAAACTGGCAGTGAAGCTGTGCTCCGAGGCGCTGGAAAGTTTCGGCGGCGCCGGCTACATCGAGGACACCGGCCTGCCGCAGCTGCTGCGCGACGCGCAGGTGTATCCGATCTGGGAAGGCACCAC
>DATJCF010000137.1:0-10941 GCA_035514935.1 Rhodanobacter sp.
GAAGGCGGCGAAGACGCGGCCACCTTGCGCCAGCGCGTCACCTCGCCCAACGGCACCACGCAGGCCGCGCTGGAAAGCTTTGCCGCCGACGGCCTGCCTGCCATCGTGGCCCATGCCATGGGCGCGGCCAGGAAGCGCGGCGCCGAACTTGCCGCCAGCCTGGATGAGCCAACGTGAGCTACCTGCTGAATGCCCTGAGCCTGCTGATCGAGCTGGCCTTCAATGCCGCCGTCACCCTGCTCCTGCTGCGGGTGCTGGCCGAAGCCTGCCGGGCGGATTTCCACAATCCGCTGAGCCAGTTCGTCTATCGCTACACCAACCCGGTGCTGGCGCCGGTGCGGCGGGTAATCCCCAACTGGCGCCGGATCAACCTGGCCGCCCTGTTGCTGGCGTGGCTGGCGATGCTGCTGAAGCGCTGGGTGTTGTTCGCGGTGACGGGCATGATGCCCGGGGTGGCAGGGTTGCTGGTTTTGTCGCTGGCCGAGCTGCTCGATTTCGCGTTGATGTTCTACCTGATCCTGGTTTTCGCGTGGTCGTTGCTGAGCATGTTCGCGGTCGACCAGCGCCATCCGGTCCTGCGGCTGCTGGATACCATCGTGGCGCCGTTGATGCGGCCGCTGCGCGGGCGGCTGGTCGTGGGCATGATCGATTTCGCGCCGATGGCGGTGATGATCGGGTTGCTGCTGGCGCGCATGCTGATCGCCGCGCCGCTGCTGGATCTGGGCATGCGGCTGGCATCGGCGCGTTGAGCTTTACTTGAGGCGGGCGCCTGATTGAAGCCGGCTCAGCGGAGCGCCCATGCGGCGATGATGCGATGGATTTCGTCCAGCCCATCGAACAACGCGGCCGGCCCCGGCTGCAGGATGATCGGCGACTTGATCTCGTACAGGTCGCCGGTCTGCACCGCGGGAATCGCGTCCCAGCCCGGCCGCGCCGCGACTTTCTCCGGCCGGAAACGCTTGCCGCACCATGAGCCGAGGATGATGTCCGGCGCGCGCCGCACCACCTCGTCGCCGTTCGGCAGGATGCGCTGTTTGGCCAACGGCTCGCGGGCCAGCTCGGGGAAACAGTCGTCGCCGCCGGCGATGCCGATGATCTCGGCAACCCAACGGATACCGGTGATGATGGGTTCGTCCCATTCCTCGAAGTACACTTTCGGCCGCCGCGGCAACCCGGCCACCGCACGCCGGATATCTGCCATGTGCCGCTCCGCTCGCTGCACATACGCCTCGGCTTTTGCGGCTGCGCCGACCATCGCGCCCAGCCGTCGGATATAGGCGAGGATGCCGTCCACGCTGCGATGGTTGCTGATCCACACCTCGACGCCCGCCTTGATCAGCTCGCGTGCGATATCGGCCTGGATATCGGAAAAGCCGATCGCCAGGTCGGGCTCCAGCTTCAGGATCTCGCCGATTTTCGCGCTGGTGAAGGCCGAAACCTTGGGCTTTTCCCGCCGCGCCTGCGGTGGGCGCACGGTGAAACCGGAGATACCGACGATGCGGTGCGCCTCGCCCAGCGCGTAGAGCACCTCGGTAGGTTCCTCGGTAAGGCAGACGATGCGTTGCGGGTAAGCGTCGGGCATGTGCGGCGTCACGCAGCAGGCGTGAGGTGCAGCGGCATGGTCCGGGTCTTCAGCATCCCAGAACCGTCACGGTGACCTTGCGCTGATGCGGGTGCGTTCGATGCTCCCACAGGTAAATGCCCTGCCAGGTGCCCAGCCGCAGGCGGCCGCCACCGACGGGCACGGTGAGGCTGACCCCGCTGAGGATCGAACGGATATGCGCGGGCATGTCGTCCGGGCCTTCCGCATCGTGCCTGAACATCGGATCACCATCGGGCACGGCACGCGCCATCCAGCGCTCCAGGTCGCCGCGTACCGAGGGATCGGCGTTTTCGCAGATCAGCAACGAGCAACTGGTATGCGCCGTGAACACCTGCGCGATACCCGTCTGCACACCGCTGGCGGCCACCAGGTCGGCTACGTCGCGGGTGATCTCGCTGAAACCGCGGCCGCGCGTGGCGACCGTGAAGCCGTCCTGGTCGACCCGCCGACAGGGTTGGGCGCCGCCGTTCATGGATACAGCAGGCGATGAGTCCAGGTCTGGCCGTGGCGGTTCCAGCGCACGCGCTCGTGCAGGCGGAATTCCGCGCCGTACCAGAACTCCAGCGTATCGGGCTCGACCACGAAGCCGCCCCAGTGCGGTGGACGGCTGACGTCGCGGCCGGCGAATTCCTGTTCGTAGCGTTCCACGCGCTGCTCGAAGGTCTGTCGATCGGGCAGGGTTTGCGATTGCAGCGACGCCCAGGCACCGATCTGGCTGCCACGCGCCCGGGTGGCGAAATAGGCGTCGGATTCTTCGTCCTGCAATTTGCGGGCGTGGCCTTCCACGCGCACCTGCACACCGTGGCGGATCTGCTTCCAGTGAAAGCACAGCGCCACCTGCGGGTGCGCTTCCAGTTGGGAACCCTTGTCGCTTGCGTAATTGGTGAAGAAGCGGAACCCGCGCTCGTCCGCGCCCTTGAGCAGCACGATGCGCGAAGCCACGCGACCGGAAGCATCCACCGTGGCCAGGTTCATCGCGGTCGGCTCGGGGTCGCCGCTGGCCCTGGCCTCCTCCAGCAACTGCTGGAAAATGTGCAACATCTCGGAATTCAGCATGGCTTTTGAAACTTTTCCTTGAATCGTGGCCCGCGCGCGCCATCATGGGGCAGATGGATACCTCACATATTAGCTCAATCCCCCCTCCAGCCCGCGCCACACGGCGGGTATCCGCCGCCCGCTGCACGGTGCAGTTGCACGTCACGGCACGGTACGAATGAAGGCTCTCGCGGACACCCAGAACGAGGCGCTTGCCGGCCATTTGCTGGATCACTACGCCGGCCGCATCGCCCGTTCGCGGCGGCCGTACGTGCTGGCGCTTTCAGGTCTGCAGGGCAGCGGCAAGAGCACGCTGGCGCGGGTGATGAAGGCGCAGGCCGAGGCGCGTGGCTGGGCAACCGAAGTGCTTTCGCTGGACGACTTCTACTACGCCCGCAGCGAACGCGAGGCGTTGTCGCAGCAGGTGCATCCGCTGTTGCGCACGCGCGGCGTGCCGGGCACCCATGAGATCGAATTGCTGATGTCGGTGCTGGCGGCGCTGCCGCATGCCTCGGACAAGCTGCCGGTGACCCATCCGCGTTTCGACAAGGGCCGCGACACCCGTTTCCCGCCGTCGCGCTGGCCGCGCATCAAGCGCGCGCCGAAGCTGGTGATCGTGGAAGGCTGGGCGCTGGGCATCCGGCCGCAGGCGCAATCGGCGCTGCTCACCCCGATCAACGACCTGGAACGCCGCGAAGACGCCGACGGAAGCTGGCGCCGCTGGGTGAACAAGCAATTGCGCAGTTACCAGCCGTTATGGCGCAAGTTCGACGCGCTGATCGTGCTGCAGGCACCGGACTGGAACATCGTGCGCCGCTGGCGCGGCCAGCAGGAGCAGGATTTGCTGGCCCGTCATGCGCCGCTGGCGATGGATGCGGACGCCATGGATCGCTTCCTGTCGCACTTCGAACGGCTGAGCCGCCACGCCCTGGCCACCCTGCCCGCGCTGGCCGACAGCTGCGTGGAGTACGACGACGAGCGCCACGTCACCGGCCTCAGCCACGATTGAGGCCGCGCTTTCGGGATTCGGGACAGGATTGCCTGCCCCGACCCGAACATCCCGCCGAATCAGTCGACGACGAAGTTGACCTTCATGTTGACGCGCCACTCGGTCACCGTGCCGTCGTCCCTGGTAACCACCTTGATCTCGTTGACCCAGGCGCCCTTGATGTTCTTGACCGACTCAGCCGCCTTCTTCAAACCGTGCTGCACGGCGTCTTCCACACCCTTGCTGGACGAAGCGTTGATTTCAATGACCTTGGCTACCGACATGGCGTCAATCTCCGATTGAATCGTGCAAGCGGCACGATGCGCCCCCCTTCCTGAAGCTCGAGTCTGGCCCGTGCTCCGTGCGGGTGACAAGCCGCATTGCAAAATCACCTCACGTTGACGCTTCAACCTGCACGGCGGTGCCGTAGGCGAGCACTTCGGTAACGCCCTGGCCCACGTCGTTGGCGTCATAGCGCATCCCCACCACGCCGTTGGCGCCCATCGCCGCGGCGTGCTGCAACATCAGCTCGTACGCTTCCTCGCGTGCCTTCTCGCACAGCTCGGTATAGATCGAGATATTGCCGCCCACGATGGTCTGCAATGCCGCGCCGATATTGCCGACCACGCTGCGCGAACGCACCGTGATGCCGCGCACGATACCCAGCGAACGCACGATGCGGCAGCCGGGAATGTCGTTGGTGGTGCTGACCTGGTGATGCGAAACGGTGCTGGCCATGACGGTTCTCCGTAGTGGGTCACTTGTCGAGCAACGCAGCGTAGCCGGCGCGCGAATCCGGCCATTGCGGCACCCAGCCGCTGGCGCGCAAGCGGGCATTGCCGAGCCGCTTGCTGCCGACGCCAGCCGGCGCCGGCCCCTCGGCCGGCAAGGGTGCGCCGGCCGAGCGGGCCAGATGATCGTAAAGCACATCCAACGGCAACGGCGTGTCGTCCACGCCCACGTACAGCGACTGCGCCGCGGAGAGCGTCAGCAGATGCGTGATCGCGGCGGCGGCATCGTCGACATGGATGCGGTTGGCCCAATGCGGATGCCCACGCGGTACCCGCATCCGGCCGGCGCGCAGCCGTTCGACCAGTTGCAGCCGACCCGGCCCGTACAGACCAGCCAACCGCAGCGTCACCGACGGAACGGACTGCCCGGCGAGCCAACGCTCGGCATCCAGCAGGGCCTTGCCATTGAAACCCGGCGGCGCCGGCGCGGTGGTTTCATCCACCCACTCACCACCGTGCGCGCCATAAACCGCCGTGGACGAAACGAACAGCACCCGCCGCAGCGCGTCGGCGTCCAGCGCCTGCAGCAGATGCCGCAAGCCGTCGACGAAGGTGGCGCGATAGGCCGTCTCGTCGCGCCGGTCGGGCGTGGGCAGGTAGACCAGCCGGGTGATTCCGGGCGGCAGGTCGCGCAGCGTTTCGGCTTGGCGCAAGTCGGCGCGCAGCCAATGGATGCCGCTGGTGTCACCGACCGGCGGCGTCCGCCGCAGCGCCCAGACACTGTCGCCACGGCCCAGCAGTTGTCGCGCCACGCGCAAGCCCAGATCGCCGCAACCAGCCAGTAAAACGCGTTCGGTCATGTCAGCTTCTGCTGCTAAAGTTCACGGATGAATCCGTCGTCCAACCTCTTTCTCATCGGCCCCACCGGCGCCGGAAAAACCTCCGTCGGGCGGCGGCTGGCCAACCATTATGGCCTCTCGTTCATCGACCTGGACCAGGAGATCGAACGACAGACCGGCGTGGACATCCCCACCATCTTCGAGATCGAGGGCGAGGCGGGTTTCCGACAGCGCGAAAGCCTGCTGCTGGATGCCATCAGCGCCCGCGGCGAAATCTTGCTGGCCACCGGCGCCGGCGCCGTGCTGGACCCGGCAAACGCCGACAGGCTGGCCACGCGTGGCTTTGTGGTGTGGCTGCAGGCAAGCATCGGGCAACAACTGGAACGGCTGGAGCGCGACACCCATCGACCACTGCTGGCCGGCACGGACCGCCGCGCACGGCTGCAGTCGATGGCGGAAATCCGCGAGCCGCTGTATCGCCAGATGGCCGACCTCGCCATCCCCAGCGGCAGCACCACCGTCGCCACGGCGGGCGACCGCTGCATCGAGCTGATCGACCACCACTGGCAACGCCAACCCATCAGGCCATCACAAACCGCATGAACGATTCGCACCCCACCACCACGATTGACGTTGCCCTCGGCGAGCGCCGCTATCCGGTCTGGATCGGGCACAACCTGCTCGCCGACCGCGACCGCTGGCGCGCCATGCTGCGTGGCAGGCATGTGCTGGTGATCAGCAACACCACCGTCGCGCCGCTGTATCTGCAGCGCGTGACGCAAGGGCTGGAGGGGTTGGAGTGGTCATCGTTCCTGCTGGACGACGGCGAGTCGCACAAATCGTTTTCCAACGTGGAGCGCGCGCTGCAGGCGCTGGCCGACCTGGGCGCCACCCGCGATGCCTGCGTGATCGCGCTGGGCGGCGGCGTGGTGGGTGACCTGGCCGGCTTCAGCGCGGCCTGCTGGATGCGCGGCATCGACTTCATCCAGATGCCGACCACGCTGCTGGCCATGGTGGATTCCTCGGTGGGCGGCAAGACCGGCGTCAACCTGCCCGCAGGCAAGAACCTGGTCGGTGCCTTCCACCAGCCGCGCGCCGTGGTGGCCGATATCGACACCCTGGCCACATTGCCCGAGCGCGAGTACAGCGCCGGCCTGGCCGAAGTGGTGAAGGGCGCAGCCATCGGCGACGCACCTTTCTTCGAATGGCTGGAAGAACACGCCGATTCGCTGATGGCACGCAACACCCCGCTGCTGATCGAGGCCATCGCGCGCAAGGTGCGCTACAAGGCCGGTGTGGTGTCCCGCGACGAAACCGAACAGGGCGAGCGCGCCCTGCTCAATTGGGGCCACACCTTCGGCCATGCGCTGGAAACCGCCGGCCACTACACCACCCTGCTGCACGGTGAAGGCGTGGCGGTGGGCATGGTGCTGGCCGCGAAGATGTCCGAACGGCTGGGCATGAGCGAGGCGGCCGACCGCGAACGGCTGCAGCGCCTGCTGCAGCGACTGGGCCTGCCCACGACGGTTCCCGCCGGCATGGACCCGCAGCAACTGCTGGAGCTGATGCGGCTGGACAAGAAGAACGCCAACGGCCAGCTGCGCCTGATCCTGTGGCGCGGTATCGGCAAAGCCGAAATCGTCGGCGGCGTGGATGAAACCGAGGTGCTGGCCGTGCTGCAGGCGGCCATGCCGGCCTAGCGCGGCGTCGGGCAGGTCGGCAGTGCGATAAACTCCGCGGTCCGGCAATGCGCCTTGCTCCATTCTGGAAACCATGCGCCTCTACCTGCAAACCGTGCCCGTCAACGCCGACGCGCCACGCTATGTCCAGATCACGCTGGAGCAGGATCTGCTCGGCGGCTGGACGCTGTACCGCGAATCCGGCATGCAAGGTGGCCGCGCCACGCTCAAGCGCGAGCAATACCTGGAGCGCGACGAGGCCATCGCCGCCTTCGAGAAAACCCGCGACGCGCAACTCAAGCGCGGCTTCCGCCTGATGTTCAGCCAAGGCCAGGAAGGCCCCTACGGACGTTGAAATGACCGACGCGTTGAAAAACGACCGCTTCCTGCGCGCGCTGCGCCGTGAAGCCACCGACACCACGCCCATCTGGGTGATGCGCCAGGCCGGCCGCTACCTGCCCGAGTACCGCGCGACCCGCGAGCGCGCCGGCAGCTTCATGGGGCTGGCGCAGAACCCCGAATACGCCTGCGAAGTGACGTTGCAGCCGCTGGAACGGTTCGAGCTCGACGCCGCGATCCTGTTCTCCGACATCCTCACCATCCCCGACGCGATGGGCCTGGGCCTGTCGTTTGCGCAGGGCGAAGGCCCGCAGTTCGCTCACCCGGTACGCACGGCGGCCGACATCGCGAAACTGGCGGTGCCCGACATGGACGGCGAACTGCGCTACGTGATGGACGCCGTCCGTCTGATCCGCCAGGAACTGCACGGCCGTGTGCCACTGATCGGCTTCTCCGGCAGCCCGTGGACATTGGCCTGCTACATGGTCGAAGGCCAGGGTTCGAAGGATTTCGCCACGCTCAAGGCGATGTGCTGGAACGAGCCGAAACTCGCCCACCAACTGCTCGACACGCTGGCGCAATCCGTCGTCGCCTACCTGATCGCCCAGGCCGCCGCCGGCGCGCAGGCGCTGATGATCTTCGACACCTGGGGCGGCCTGCTCGGCCCCGCCCCCTTCCGCGAATTCTCGCTGCGCTACATGGCACAGATCGTCGCCGCGCTGAAAGCCGACCCGCATGCACGCGAGCTTCCGGTGATCCTGTTCTCCAAGGGCGCCGGCCAGCATCTGGCCGACATGGCCGACACCGGCTGCGCCGCCCTCGGCGTCGACTGGACCATGAACCTGGCCGACGCCCGCCACGCCGTCGCCGGCAAGGTCGCCCTGCAAGGCAACCTCGATCCTGCGATCCTGCGCGCCAGCCCCGACGTGATCCGCCGCGAAGCCCGCGCCGTGCTCGACAGCTACGGCAATCATCCCGGTCACGTGTTCAACCTCGGCCACGGCATCACGCCGGAAGTGAATCCCGAGCATGTGAAGGTGCTGGTGGACGAGGTGCACAGTTACGGCCACGACCTGCGCGCGCGCTGAATCGGCGATGCGGACTTCACTGGCCATCGCCGCATGCGTAACGTAGCCTGCGCCGAGTACCCCTGAGGAGCCGCGCCATGATCGCCACACCCCATGCTCGCCTCATCCGCTGGGCCTGCCTGATCCTGCTGTGCCTGCCCGCATTGGCGCTGGCCGGCGAACCGCTGACCCTGCGCGCCGCCGACGGCGTGACCGTATACGGCACGCTCAGCCAGGCGCAGCCGCACGGCCGGAGCATCGCCCTGCTGTTCCACCAGGCCCGCGCGAACCGGCATGAATACGACAGCGTGGTACCGGTACTGCAGAAACTGGGTTTCGACACGCTGGCGATCGACCAGCGCTCCGGCGGCGACCTGTTCGGCGGCCACAACGAAACCGTGGCGAAGCTCGGCGCGTCGGCGGATTACCTGGCCGCACTGCCCGATCTCGAGGCCGCCCTGGCCTGGGCCCGCACACAACACTACGCGCGCATCGTCGCGGTGGGCAGTTCCTACAGTTCATCGCTGGTGATCGTGCTGGCCGCAAAACATCCGCAAGGCTTGAGCGCCATCGCCAGCTTCTCACCGGGCGAATACTTCGACGACAAGAACCAGATCAAGCACGCGGCCGCCAAGGTGGCCGTGCCGTTCTATATCACCACCGACCCGGACGAGGCCGACAACGTGGCCGGGGTACTGCGCGACGCGCACGGCGACAACATCGTGCACTACCAGCCCAAGGTCGGCGTGCACGGTGCCTCGACTTTGGTGGCGGCGCGCAACCCCGGTGGCTGGCAGGTGAACCTGGCGAGCTTCACCGCTTTCCTCCGCGACCTTCCCGCGCCTGCCCATTGACTCGCGTCCGCCAACAGACTTCCCCCTCGCGGAGCGCCCGATGGCCTGGCTCATCAGCAAATACCTGATCACCGCCGCGGTGGTGGTGATCGTGTCCGAAGCGGCCAAACGCAGCGACCGCCTCGGCGGCCTGATCGCGGCGCTGCCGCTGGTCACCGTGCTTGCGCTGATCTGGCTGTACGTCGAGCGCCAACCTCAGATGAAGATCGCCAACCACGCCTGGTACACATTCTGGTACGTGGTGCCGACGCTGCCGATGTTCCTGGCCTTTCCCGTGCTGCTGCCGCGCCTCGGCTTCTGGCCGACGTTGCTGGCCTGCGTGGTGATCACCGTGGCGTGCTTCTGGCTGTTCGCGTTGCTGGTGCGGCGGTTCGGGATTGAATTGCTGTAACCCGTTACCCTCCCCACCGAAATTGCGCCGGCCAGTTACGCTGCAACAGCCTGCAGTCGCACACCCAACGCACTGAGTACCTTCAGCACAGTGTCGTAGCGCGGCTTGGCGCCCGCAGAAAGCGCCTTGTACAAGCTTTCGCGACCGAGCCCCGTGTCTCGCGCCAGCTGGGCCATGCCACGGGCGCGGGCGACGTCCTTGATGGCGGTGAGGAACAGATCGGGGTCGGGATCTTCCAGCGCTGCGGTCAGGTACTCGGCGACGGCTTCGTCGCTATCGAGGTAGTCGGCGGCATCGAAGGGTCTGACGGCCAGGGCCTTCAGCGCTTCAGGGTTGGCTTTGACGATTTTCATGGGGTTACTCCTTCAGTGCGCGAGCCATATCCAGCGCTTGCCTGATGTCACGTCGCTGGCTGGTTTTATCGCCACCGGCCAGCAACAGATAGACCACACTTCCGATCCGCATGTAATACACGCGATATCCGGGGCCGGTGTGTATCCGCATTTCGGAAACGCCCTCGCCCACCGGCTTGGTGTCGCCGAAATGGCCCAGCTCCGCCGCACGAATGCGCTGCGCAATGCGCGCCTTGCCGACGCCATCCTTGAGCGTCGACAACCACACATCAAACGCTTCCGTGCGATGAAATGTATTCACCGCATAATTGTATCCTTTTGGATACGAACGTCAATCCAGCCGAACGAGCCGTGGCCGACAGCACCCACCATTTTTGGCAGCCCAGCCCCCGCCCCGTACAATCACCGCTTTCCCCCATGACAAAGCGCGTGCCCTGCCCGCGCCACCGAGCCTATCCCGATGGAAAAGAGTTTCGAACCTGCCCAGATCGAGTCGAAGTGGTACCAGCGATGGGAAGCCAGCGGCGCGTTCCAGCCGTCGGGCAAGGGCGAACCGTATTGCATCCTGCTGCCACCGCCGAACGTCACCGGCACGCTGCACATGGGGCACGCGTTCCAGCAGACGGTGATGGACATGCTGGTTCGCTATCAGCGCATGCGCGGCATGAACACGTTGTGGCAGGTCGGTACCGATCATGCAGGCATTGCCACGCAGAAGATCGTGGAGAACCAGCTGGCGGTCGAGGAGAAGACCCGGCACGACCTGGGCCGCGACGCGTTCGTCGAGCGCGTGTGGAAGTGGAAGGAGGAGTCCGGCTCCACCATCACCCACCAGATGCGCCGCATCGGTGCCGCCGCGGACTGGTCGCGCGAGCGCTTCACCATGGACGAGGGTTTGTCGGCCGCGGTGCGCAAGGTGTTCATCGACTGGTATCGCGCAGGCCTGATCTATCGCGGCAACCGGCTGGTGAACTGGGATCCGGTGCTGGGCACGGCCGTCTCCGATCTCGAAGTGAACAATGTCGAGCGCGACGGCCACATGTGGTCGATCCGCTACCCGGT
>DATJCF010000138.1:0-4088 GCA_035514935.1 Rhodanobacter sp.
CATCGACGGCGACCTGGTCGAGGGCTGGTTCGTCGAGGATTTCACCCTGGCCGAGCTGAAACGGCTGCGCGCCCGCGAGCGGCTGCCACCGCTGCGCGGGTCGCGCTACGACGGCATGTTCGCGATTCCCACGCTGGAGGAGATCATCGATTTCCTGGCGGCCCAGGCGAACCTGCACGGGCGAACCATCGGCCTCATTCCCGAGTTGAAGCACGGCAGCTATTCGCGCGGGCTCGGCCTGCCGATGGAGGACCGCGTGCTGGCGATCCTGGCCGCGCACAGCTACACGCGCCACGCGCCGGTGGAGCTGCAGTCCTTCGAGATCGGCAACCTTCTCTACCTGCGCCGCCAACTGGGGCCGGAACGCGCCAACATCAGCCTGCTGCAATTGATCGATGACGATCATCCGCAACCGGCGGATGTGCTGGCCGCACATGGCACCCTGACCTATGCGCAGATGCTCACGCCGGCAGGCCTGCAGCGGATCGCCACGTATGCCGATGCGATCGCGCCGCCGATGCGCATGATCATTCCGCTTGGCGCGGATGGCCGGTTGGCGCGTCCGACCACACTGGTGCGCGACGCGCACGAGGCGGGGCTGCAGGTGTGGCCATACACGTTTCGTCCGGAAAACATTTTCATCGCCGCCGATTTTCACGACGGCGGAGCACCGGAGGCCTGCAACGAGGCCGGCTCCATCGCCGAGATCCGCGCCTATCTCGATACCGGCATTGATGGCTTCTTCACCGACGATCCCGCGTTGGGGCGCAAGGCACTCGCGTTGCGCTGAAACCGCGTGAAATGCGGCACAAAAAGCCTTTGTTATGCTGGCCCATCGTCGCAAGGGGAAAAGCTCTATGGGTTTTATCGCCAAACTGGTACGTCACAAATCCATCGAACACCTTCAGGCCGAGGCCGGGCAGCGTGGCGATTTCCGTCGCGTGCTGGGGCTGTGGCAGCTCACCGCGATCGGCGTGGGCGCCATCGTCGGCGTGGGCATTTTCGTTCTCGCCGGCCAGCAGGCCGCCGCCAATGCCGGCCCCGCGGTCGTGCTGAGTTTTCTCATCGCCGGCCTGGGCAGCGCCTGCGCCGCGCTGGCCTATGCCGAGTTTTCCGGCCTGATTCCGGTCACCGGCAGCGCCTACACCTATAGCTACGCGGTACTGGGCGAGTTGTTCGCCTGGATCATCGGCTGGGACCTCCTGATCGAATACGCGCTGATCGTGGGCGTGGTGGCGATCGGCTGGTCCGGCTACGTGCAGGCGCTGATCGAGCAGTTGTTCGGCGCGCAGCTGCCGGTGTGGGCGCAGGGCGCCTACGACCCGCAGAACCCGGACAGCGGCAAGGTGTTCAACGTGATCGCGGCGGCGGTCACCTTGCTGATCGCCTGGATGCTGACGGTGAAGACCGAATGGGGCGCACGCGCGAACACCGTGATCGTGGCGATCAAGGTGATCGGCGTGGCGCTGGTGATCGGCGTGGGCGCGTTCTACGTCAACACCGCCAACTGGCACCCGTTCATTCCCGCGGCGATCACCACCGAAGGGCTGACCCAGTACGGCTGGGGCGGTGTGCTGGCGGCGTCCAGCATCGTGTTTTTCGCGGTGTTCGGTTACGACACACTGACCACGGCGGCGGAGGAGTCGACCAACCCGCAGCGTGACCTGCCGCGCGCGGTATTGCTGTCGCTGGCGGTATCGATGGCGCTGTACGTGATGGTGTCGCTGGTGTTGACCGGCATGGTGCCGTACCAGCAACTGGCCGGCCCGGCGCCAGTGGACGCGGCGTTCAAGGCGCTGGGCCTGCACTGGGTGCGCGGGATCATTTCGGTGGCGGCGGTGGCCGGCATCACCAGCGTGATGTTCGCCTTCATGCTGGGTGCGGCGCGCATCTGGTTTGCGCTGGCGCGCGACGGCCTGTTGCCGAAATGGTTCGCCAGCGTGCACCCGAAGTACGGCACGCCGGCGCGACCGACCATCATCCTTGGCGTATTCACCGCGCTGGTGGCCGGCTCGCTGCCGATCGGCGAAGTGGCCGAGCTGGTGAACATCGGCACGCTGGCCGCGTTCATCATCATCTGCGGCTCGGTGCTGTTGTTGCGCGTGCGCAAGCCGGATATTCCGCGCGGTTTCAGAACGCCCGCGCTGTGGCTGGTGGCGCCGGCGGGCATGCTGTTCTCGCTGTTCCTGATCATCGGCTGGCCATGGTTCAGCGATGGCCGCTTCCATCTGCTGGGCGGTTTGCCGTGGATCACCATCGAGCGCTTCATCATCTGGATGGCGCTGGGCCTGATCATCTATTTCGGCTTCGGCATCCGGCACAGCCGGCTGGAACGCGAACCGTGATGTGACGAGGCGCCTGGCGGCCAAGTGCCGCCGGGCGTCGTCAATTGACCTGTTCGGCCGCGGGGTGCCGGCTGCTGATGACCCGGTCGCGGCCCTCGCGCTTGGCCTCGCGCATCGCCTGGTCGGCACGGGCCAGCAGGGCTTCGATGCTTTCGTGCGGCAGGTGGCAGGCGGCCACGCCGACGCTGATGGTCAGCGGGCCGTCCGGCCGTTCGACCTTGCGTACGGTCTGGCGCAGCAGTTCGGCGCGCCCGCACGCCTGGGCCAGGTCGAGGCCGGGCAGCAGCAGGGCGAACTCCTCACCACCGATGCGCGCCAGCAGATCCGTGCCGCGTGACTGCCCGCGCAACACCCGGGACAGCGCCACCAGCGCGGCGTCGCCGGCGGCATGACCGTGGTTGTCATTGAGCAGCTTGAAGTGGTCGGCATCCAGATAGAGCAGGCATGCCGGCCGCTGTTGCTGGTGAAGCTCGCGCAGCGCCCGCCGGGCCAGTTCAAGGAAGCGGTTGCGCAGCAATAGCCCGGTGAGGTCGTCGGTATTGGCGCGCTCGCGCAGTTGCTGCTCCAGTTGAAACTGCGCAAACAGCGTGCGTGCCATGAAGGCTCGCAGCACCGTCGACAGCATGATCGCGATGAACATGTAGACCAGGTACTGCACCACCCGCGTGTGATCGATGTCGCCGAGCAACAGCATCGGCAGCGGGCCCAGCGCACATAGCGCCATGGCGCAGAGGAAATCCCAGCGAGCCAGCCAGATCACCGATGAAGCCACCGGCAGCAACAGTCCCGGCATCACGCCCGATGCGCCATGCACGTTGCCGATGCTGTTGAGGTTGATGCCGGCTTCCAGCGACAGCACGCATAGCAGCGCGAGCAGGCTGAGGTGCCGCGGCTCGCTTGCGCGGCGGGCCGTCACAGCCACCAGCAGCAGCGGTAGCAGCGGCGCCAATCGCAGCGGCAACGGCAGGGCCGAGCTGCGGATGAAGGTGCTGGCGATGGCCGCCACGGCATAGGCCAGCGTGGCCACCAGCATCAGCGCATGGATCATCGGGCCACGCTGCCGCGCCAGATAGCGAACGTATTCGCGGCGCTGGTCGGCGTCGTCGGTATGTCGTCGGCTCTCGAACAAGGCGGCCATGGAGGTCTCGTGGGTGAAGGCGGTGCGGGAACAGGTCGACTCGCAAAGACACTGAGGGTGACTCAGCAAGATCGATGCCAAGGTCACGCCAGTGGATGGGGTCGTGACCTTCGGCATGGGTTAAGCGCAGGGGCGCCGGTCTAGCATCGACGGGGCCGTGTCTCTGTCATGACAGCTTTGCCTGCTGCGAAGCACGCTCCAGGCGAGCCGCGTGGCTTCGTTTGCGCTGCGAGTCCGGCGCTGCCTGTCGGGCGCCCGACCCGATCCCTTTCCCCGGAGAAGCTTTTGAAACTCACCTGCCTCACTTCAGCCCTCGCCGCCGCTGCCCTCGGGATCAGCTCCTTCGCGGCTTTCGCCGATGTGCCACCGCCGCGCGACGTGCCGTTCGAGGGCGCCGTGCAGATCGATGTGGATGCCACCGACGTGGCCCATCGCATCTTCCGCGTGCACGAGGTCATCCCGGCGCAGCCCGGTCCGCTGACCCTGCTGTACCCCCAGTGGCTGCCGGGCAACCATTCGCCGACCGGGCCGATCGACAAGCTGGCCGGGCTGGTGGTGACCGCCAACGGCAAGACGCTGCCGTGGAAGCGCGACACGGTGAACGT
>DATJCF010000139.1:0-8078 GCA_035514935.1 Rhodanobacter sp.
TCTTCAGCATCACGCGGTTGCCCGCGGCCAGCGCATCGACCAGCGGCCCCACGGCGAGGTACAGCGGGTAATTCCACGGCACGATGATGCCCACCACGCCCCGCGGCTGCGGCCGCAGCTCGATGCGCGCGGGCAGGAACAGCGCGCCGGCCAAGCGGCGTCGTGGCGTCATCCAGCGCCGCCCGTGGCGCAGCGCATGGCTGATCGCGGAGAGGCTGGGGAACAGCTCCAGCAGGTCGGTTTCCTGCGTTGGCCGTCGGCCGAAATCGGCGTCGATGGCGGCCGCCAGCTCCGCGCGATGGTCGTGCAGCAGCGTCCGCAGCGCGCGCAACCGGCCCGCTCGCACCGACCATGCCGGCAACGGATTGCCGCTTTGCGCGCGACGCATGCGCTGCAGCGTTTCGTTCAATGCGACGGGATCGGTCAAGGCGTTTCCGGGGCGCTGGTGGCCATTCGCGGCGCGGCGTTTCGATGACGCTCGCGCCGCGAATGTTCGTCTCCTTTCTATCATGCCGTCGTCGCGAACCGGATGATCCGTCGTTGCCGCCGCGGGGTGTCAGACGTTGACCATGTGCATGCCCGCGTCGGTGTAACGCCGCCCGGCCACCGCTCCGGGCGAGAACGCCGCGTCGATCGCGGCCAGTTCGTCGGCGTGGAGTTGCACCTGCAGCGCGCCCAGGTTCTCGTCCAGCCGACCGAGCTTGCGAGTGCCGGGAATCGCCAGCACGTCATCGCCCTGCGCCAGCACCCAGGCCAGCGCAAGCTGCGCCGGTGAGCAACCCTTGTCGGCGGCCAGCGCCTTCACCTTCTCGACCAGTTGCAGGTTGCGGTCGAAGTTGTCGCCCATGAAACGCGGGCTGTTGCGGCGGTAGTCGTCGGCCTCGAAATCGTCGGGGGTGCGGATCGTGCCGGTGAGAAAGCCGCGGCCCAGCGGCGAATAGGCCACCAAGCTGACGCCGAGCTTGCGACAGGCGGCGAGCATGCCGTTTTCCTGCGGGTCGCGCGTCCACAGCGAGAACTCGCTTTGCAGCGCGGCAATCGGATGCACCTTGCAGGCACGCTCCAATGTCGCGCCGGACGCTTCGCTCAAGCCCAGGTAACGCACCTTGCCCGCGGTCACCAGCTCAGCCATCGCGCCCACGGTGTCCTCGATCGGCACGCTCGGATCGACGCGGTGCTGGTAGTACAGATCGATGGTGTCGATGCCCAGCCGCTTGAGGCTGGCATCGCAGGCAGCGCGTACGTACTCGGGCCGGCCGTCGATACCGCGTGCCTGCGGGTTGCCCGGATCGAGCACGATGCCGAACTTGGTGGCGACGAAAGCCTGTTCGCGGCGCCCCTTGATCGCCTTGCCCACCAGCCCCTCGTTGGTGTGCGGGCCGTACATATCCGCGGTGTCGAGCAGGTTGAAGCCACGCTCCAGCGCGTGGTGGATGGTGGCGATCGATTCGGCGTCGTCATGCGCGCCATAGAACGCGCTCATGCCCATGCAGCCGAGGCCGAGGGCGGAAACTTGCGGGCCGTTGCGGCCGAGGGTGCGGGTCTGCATGGCGAGGCTCCGTGGTGGAAGATGGACGCATGATGCGCCGCCACGGTAGCCGGATAAATGGTCAATAATGGGCATCACCATTCCAATATAGCCAACAATTGCCATGGACCGTCTCGAAGCCATGCGGCTGTACACGCGTATCGTGGAGCTGGGCAGCTTCACCGCCGCGGCGAATGACCTCAACCTGCCGCGCGCCACTGTCACCCACGCGATCAAGCGGCTGGAGACGCGGCTGGGCGCGCAGCTGCTCCAGCGCACCACCCGCAGCGTGCGCACCACCCGCGACGGCGAAACCTATTACAGGCATTGC
Organism: Rhodanobacter sp.; assembly: GCA_035514935.1. Taxonomy (GTDB): domain Bacteria; phylum Pseudomonadota; class Gammaproteobacteria; order Xanthomonadales; family Rhodanobacteraceae; genus Rhodanobacter. The sequence goes on from DATJCF010000139.1 coordinate 1,860, forward strand.
CGACGCCTGCTGGCCGACATGGACGAGGTCGAGGCGGATTTTCGCGAGGCCGCGATACAGCCCAAAGGTCGGCTGCGGATCGATCTTCCCGCCTCGCTGGGGTGGCTGCTGGTGATCCCCGCCTTGCCCACTTTCTTCGCACGCTTTCCGCAGATCGAGTTGGACATCGGCACCGGCGACCGCTTCGTGGATCTGGTGCGCGAAGGCGTGGATTGCGTGCTGCGGATCGGCCATCTGGGTGATTCGGGCATGGTCGGCCGGCGGGTGGGGATGCTGCAGCAGGCCACCGTGGCCAGCGCCGATTACGTGCGCCGGCACGGCCTGCCCGAGTCACTGGCCGCGCTGCAGGATGGCCACGTCGCGGTGAACTGGGTCTCGCCCAACACCCGCCGCGCCGAGCCGCTGGAGTTCCTGGTGGGCCGACGCCGTCGCGAGGTCACGCTGCCCGGATGTGTCAGCGTCAGCGGCATGGATGCCTACCTCGGCTGCTGCGAAGCGGGCCTGGGCATCGCCCAGATGACGCGCCAGCGCATCGCGGAGGGGCTCAAGACGGGCCGGCTGCGCGAGATCCTTCCCGCACATCCGCCGCCGTCGCTGCCCATCACCATCTTGTATCCGCAGCAGCGGCAGATGCCTGCGCGCCTGCGCGTCTTCATCGACTGGTTGGTGGAGCTGACCGCGGCGCAGTGCTGAGCGATCTGGTTGCGCTCGAAGAAGGCGCGCCGATGCCACCCGCCGTTGCGCTTTGCCGATGAATGTCATCCTGGTGGCATGGACCTTTGGCACGGGGGTGCCGATGGGCGATGCGCTAGCATCCCGCGGTCAGGTGTGCGCGCGGAATGTGGCGCTGCACGCCATCTGTCCCAGGAGGAACGCATGCATTCGATGATCGGCAAGCCACGCCTGTTCGGCGCGGTGGTGATGGGGTTGTTGTCGGGCGGCGTCGCCGCGCAGGGGCGCACGCTGGGCGCGAGCGACTACGCGCAGGCGGAGCGGTTCATGAGCTACAACACCGTGCCGCTGGTCGATCACGCGGTGACCGAGGTCCATTGGCTGGACGACGCTCACTTCTGGTACGTCGACCACGACGCCAATGGCGATCACTTCGTGCGAATGGATGCGGCCAGCGGCAAGACCACGCCCTTGTTCGACCAGGCGAAACTGGCCGCCGCGCTGAGCGACGCCGGCGGCAAGCCGGTCGATGCGAAGAAGCTGCCGGTCACCGACTACGAGGCGAGGGCGGATGGCCGCGTCGACATCAGGGTGCGCAGCAGGCATTACGTGTGCGACCTGGCTGCCGCCACGGCCAGTTGCGTCGATCGCGCCACGCTGGTGAAAACCGGTGGCGAGCCCGGCGCGCTGTCGCCGGACAAGAAGAGCGAGGCGTTCATCCGCGACTGGAACCTGTGGCTGCGCGACGTCGCCACCGGCGAGGAGACCCGGCTCACCACCGACGGCGTGGAGAACTTCGGCTACGCCACCGACAACGCCGGCTGGAAACACACCGACAAGGCCATCGTCGAGTGGTCGCCCGATTCGAAGCAGATCGCCACCTTCCAGCAGGATCAGCGCAAGACCGGCGACATGTACCTGATCAAGACCAGGGTCGGCCACCCCGAACTGGAAAAGTGGAAATATCCGCTGGTGGGCGACAAGGACGTGACGATGATCGAGCGGGTGATCATCGACATCGCCGCGAAAAAGATCACACGTTTGCAGATGCCGCCGGACCAGCACCGCTCCACCCTGTGCGACGACGTCAGCTGCGGCCCGGATGGCGGCTGGGACGACGTGAAATGGGCGCCCGACGGCAAGACCCTGGCCTTCGTCTCCACCTCGCGCGACCACAAGCACGAATGGTTCCGCATCGCCGACGCGCGCACCGGCAGGGTGCGCACCGTGTTCGAGGAAAAGGTGCCGACGTATTACGAGAGCGGCAATGGCGCGGTGAACTGGCGCTACCTGCCGGAGACGAACGAGGCGATCTGGTTCAGCGAGCGCGACAACTGGGGCAACCTGTATCTCTACGACCTCACCGACGGCAAGCTCAAGCACGCGATCACCAGCGGCGACGGCAACGTCACCGAGGTGCTCAAGGTCGATCCGAAAACCCGCACCGTGTGGTTTCGCGGCGTGGGCCGCACGGCGGGAGTGAACCCGTATTACCAGCAGTTCTTCAAGGTCAGCCTGGATGGCGGCAAGCCGGTGCTGCTGACCCCGGAAGCGGCCGACCACACGGTGACGCTGTCGCCGGATGGACGCCTGTTTGCCGACGCCTGGTCCACCCCCACCGCGCCACCGGTCACCGTGCTGCGCAGCGCGGATGATGGCCGCACCATGGCGCCCATCGCCACCGCCGACATCTCGCGCCTGAAGGCGGCCGGCTGGGTGCCGCCGATCCCGTTCACGGTGAAGGCGCGCGACGGCAAGACCGATCTGTACGGCATGATGTTCAAGCCGAGCCATTTCGACGCGTCGAAGAAATATCCGATCATCGACTACATCTATCCGGGCCCGCAGACCGGCTCGGTGCGCGGCCGCAGCTTCTCGCCCGCGCGTGGCGATCATCAGGCGATGGCCGAGCTGGGCTTCATCGTGGTGGCCATCGACGGCATGGGTACGCCGTGGCGCTCCAAGGCATTCCACGATGCGTATTTCCAGCATGTCGAAGACAACACGCTGCCCGACCAGGTCACCGGCCTGAAGCAGCTCGGCAAGCGGTATCCGTGGATCGACCTCGACCGCGTCGGCGTGTGGGGTCACTCCGGCGGCGGCAATGCCACCGCAGGCGCGATGTTCCATTACCCCGATTTCTTCAAGGCCGGCTGGGCCGAGAGCGGCAACCACGACAATCGCAACTACGAGGATGACTGGGCGGAGAAATGGCAGGGTCTGCTGGAAACCGACAAGGACGGCAAGACCAACTACGACGCCCAGGCCAACCAGAGTTTCGCGAAGAACCTCAAGGGCCGCCTGATGCTGGTGCACGGCACCATGGACGACAACGTCCCGCCATCCAACACCTTGCTGGTGGTCGATGCACTGATCAAGGCGAACAGGGATTTCGACCTGCTGATGATCCCCAACGCGCACCACGGCTACGCCGAAGCCACCCCGTACGCCACCCGTCGGCGCTGGGATTATTTCGTGCAGTACCTCGCCGGCAACACGCCGCCGAAGGGATACCAACTGAAGGCGTGGCCGTGGAAGTGAGCGCCAGCGCCGATTCCTCCCCTGCGCAGCAGCGGGAGGCCAGGAAGGGGTAACGCGCCTGACCTCGACTTGGTGAAGAGCGCCCCGCCCGGTCAATCCCCGTGCGCGCAGGGAAGGACGCAAGACGATGCGCGAACTGGCATCCAGCCACGGAGCCGCGCCGCACGTCGGTCAGCTCCCGTCGCTCAAGGTTTTCCGGCCGGCGGCAGTGGTGGAACGACGCCAGCCGAGCACCTGCGGCGAGACCATCGCGACGGAGGCGCGCAAGGTCGGCATGCGCCGCAGACCCCAGGCGCGTGCCCGCGTCAGTTCCCGCAGTCAACCTGTCGATGGTCATGCAGCGGGTTACGGTGTTGCCATTCGGGTCGCCTGGGTGAAGATCACCTGCCATTGGCCATCGCGCTCGCGCCAGATGTCGGCGAAACGCAGACGCGCCTTGAACGGCTTGCCCTCGCTGCTGCCCTCCAGCGTGGCCACGCCGCCGAGCACGGCGCCGCCGGGCCAGTGGCGCACTACCTCCTGCTCGACCGTGAACGGTTTCAGCGCATAGCCGGGGGCGGTGTAGTCGCGGATGAAGTCTGCCTTGTTCTCGACCCGGGCGCGGCTGTTGAACAGCACGTAGTCGTCGGCGAGCAGGCGCTGCAGTGCCGCACCATCGCCTTCGACCTGGGCGCGATCGAACGCGGCCACCGCGCGGGCCAGCGCGGGCGGCAACGAGGCGTGCGGCGCGGTTGCCGCGGCGGGTGCGATACCCAGCATCAGCGCGAGCAGGGTGGCGGACAGTTTCATGGTGGCCTCCGTCAAAAGCCGGCGACAGGCCGGGCGTGGCTCCAACGCTAGGGCTCCAGCCGGCGTGCGGCTATCAAATTCTTGCCCGTGCGGGCCAGCGTTGACGGATGCAGCGTCTCGCGCGCGGCGCGCGGGGTCAGTCCGACGTGTCGCCGGAAAGTCGCGCCGAAGTGGCTCTGATGGCTGAAGCCCAGTTCGCTGGCCAGCGCGGCGAGATTGTCCGCGCCGTGGGCGAGCCGGTCGAGCGCGAGCGCGATGCGCAAGCGCGTGCGGTAGGCGACCAGGCTGCTGCCGCAGGCGCGGCGAAACAGGCGGGAAAGGTGGAACGGCGAGCAACCGGCATGGGTGGCGAGCTCGGCCAGGCCGACAGCCGCGGTCGGATCGGCCAGTAGCACTTCCTGCACCTGGCCAAGCCGACGCCGGATGGCGGGAGACAGCGGCGCGATGCTCGCCGTCGCATCATGCCGAAGCACCGCGGTGCACAGTGCGGCAGCCGCTTCCTCTATCCGCAGACGATCGCGCTCGTCGCGGGCGAGTGTCGCGTGCAGCGCACGATACCGGTACTGGTCGATAGCCTCCACGGGCCGCGCCGCGTCAGCCGACCCGCGCAGGCGTTGACCAAACAGCGCCTCCTCGTGCGCGGGCGCCACCTCGAAACAACTGCCGGCGTCGCCGCCCTCGAACGGATGCGAGATGCGGTAGCTATCGCCGGCGCGGTAGAGCAGGGCGGTGGCGGGGTCGCCCACGTATTCCGCCCCGCGCAGGTGATAACCGAAGCCGCCGCGCCGCAGCAGCATCAGGTGGGTGTGCTCGTCGCCGCGTTCGCCGCCGCAACCACCGCGCGGGTGGCTGCAGTCGATGTCGGTGATCCGCAGCAGCGGACTGTCGAACAGCACGGTGAGATGGGAGGCGCCCATGGTTCGCTCGCTCGCGGCGGGGCGCCCAGCGTCTCAAAACGCCATGTCGAACGCCACCTCGCCCTGCACACCAACCTGGTAGGCCGATACGCGGCGCTCGAAGAAGTTGGCCAGCTCCTGCACGTCCTGCAGGTCCATGAAGTCGAACGGGTTCTTCGCGCCGTATTTCTTCGGCATGTCGAGTTGCGCGAAGCGCTGGTCGGCGCAGTACTCGAGATACTGGCGCATGTCCTTCACCGACATGCCGGCCACGCCGCCGGACAGCACGTCCTCGGCGAACTGGGTTTCGCAGGCGATCGCCTCCTCCATCATCTGCTCGACCTGGGCGCGCATGTCCGCGTCGAACAGATCCGGCTCCTGTTCGCGCACGGTGCGTACCACGTCGAAGGCGAATGCCATGTGGCAGCTCTCGTCGCGGAACACCCAGTTGGTGCCGGCCGCCAGTCCATGCAGCAAACCACGCGAGCGCAGGTAGTACACGTAGGCGAACGCGGCGTAGAAGAACAGCCCCTCGATGCAGGCGGCGAAGCAGATCAGGTTGAGCAGGAACTGGCGCCGGTGCGCGCGCGTCTCCAGCCGGCGCAGGCCCTGGATCGAGTCGATCCACTTGAAGCAGAACGCGCCCTTCTGCCGGATCGACGGGATGGTTTCGATCGCCGCGAACGCCGCGTTGCGTTCGGCCGCGTCGGGAATGTAGGTGTCCAGCAGGGTGAGATAGAACTGCACGTGCAGCGCTTCCTCATACAACTGCCGCGAGAGGTACATGCGCGCTTCCGGCGCGTTGATGTGCTGATACAGGTTCAGCACCAGGTTGTTTGACACGATGGTATCGCCGGTGGCGAAGAACGCCACCAGGCGCCGGATCAGGTGGCGGTCGGCCGGCGACATCTTCGTGTCCAGATCCCTCGTGTCCATCGAGAAATCCACTTCCTCGACGGTCCAGGTGTTCTTGATCGCGTTGCGGTACATCTCGTAGAAGCCGGGGTAGCGCATCGGGCGCAGGGTGAGTTCGAAACCCGGGTCGAGGATGTGGTTGTTCGGATGGGTCATGGTTGTGCCTCGGCGTATGTTGAATCCTTCTCCCTTGGGAGAAGGTGCCCCGAAGGGGCGGATGAGGGTTCGGGGGTTGCGCCAAGGTTCGTGCAAGCCCGAACCCTCTCCCCAACCCCTCTCCCGAAGGGAGAGGGGCTTTACAACTTGCGTGCATAGTCGTCGTGCACGAAGCGGCTGACATAGGTGGAAAGCCCCAAGCCGGCTTGCGCGAGCTTTTGCATGTTCGCGATGTGTTCGCGGCCGGTGG
>DATJCF010000140.1:0-2075 GCA_035514935.1 Rhodanobacter sp.
GCCACCTTTGGCGAGGTCATGCAGACGGTGGCGTCGGTCACCGTGGTCACCGCACGCTCCAGCAGCTGGATATCGGCTTCGTGCTGGCGCGCCACGTGCGGGTCTTCGAAGAAGATCGCGCGCTGGCAGCGGCGTTCCAGCACCAGGTCGGCGATCTGCGCGTCGCCGCCCATCGGGCCGCTCTGGTAGCGCTGCACCCACAGCTTGTCCTGCGGCCAGCCGCGGCTCCAGGCCAGTTCATTGAGCCGCTGGCCGGTGGTGCCGGTGGCCACGCGGGCGGCGAAGCGCGACAGCAGGTCGAAGTGTTCGGCGGCAAAGGCCAGCATCTGCGGCTTCATCGCATCGTGGGCGATCAGCGCCAGCGTATGCGTCTCCAGCGCGTGCAGCTCGTTGGCGCCCGGGTCCGGCGTGAAACCGGCGTGGATGCGCTCGATCTCCACCCAGTCGCGCGCCGAGGCCACGGTCGAAATGAACGGCTTCTGGTGGATCACGCACTGGCGTTTCAGCGCGATCGCCTCGGGGAAGATCGAGGACGGATCGACCGGATCGATCAGGTAGATCGCGCCATCCAGCGCGCGCTCCGATTCCTGCAGGCCCACCACCTCCGCCACCAGCTTCATCAAGCCGCCATCGCGACCGTAGGGATAACGGCGCAGCGCCGGGTAGTTGTTGAGCCAGCCGGCGCGGACGATGGCGTCGCAGGTTCGGCCCACCGCATGCAGGCCCAGTTCCAGCTCGCGGATACCCGGCTCGCAGGCACGCAGCCAGCGAAACAACGCCGCATCTTCGTGACCGTGGTGGCGTTGGTTGGCAGCCAGGCCCATGCGCATAGTGCTCTCCTTGAACGTGCATCGATTGGGTTGTGTCGAATCCACCGGCCAGCGCTGGGCGCCGCGCCATGGACATCTCGACAGACAGGGAGCTTAACCAACCTGCGTGACAATCGGCACACCATGGCCGCTCGCTCCCACCGGCCGGCTCGGTGATAATCATCCGATGCCCAGTCCCGCCCGTTTCCTTCGCCTGCCCGCCTGCCTGGTAATCGCCGCGGTGCTGTTCGGCGCGGCCCCCGCGCTCGTCGCCAGCCCGCAGAGCAGTACGGAGCAGGCCACCGCCCGCAAGAAGCTGGCCGATGTGCACAGCAAGATGCAGGCGCTGGCCAAGCAGCAATCGGAAACCGCCGCGCGGCGCGAGCAGCTCAATGCGGAACTCGCCAGGCAGGCCACGGCGCTGGCCGTCGCCGCCCGCGCCCTGCGCCAGACTGAAGCGTCGCAGGCGGCCAAGCAGCAACAGCTCGACGACCTGCAGCAACAACGCAGCGCGCTGCAGGAAAAGCTGGCGGGGCAGCGCGCCGCCATCGCCGCGCTGCTGCGCGCCACCTACACCCTGGGCCGCGGCTCCGACCTTCGCCTGCTGCTGGGCGACGAGGACGTGGGCCGGATCTCGCGGGCGCTGGTCTACTCGACCTATTTCCAGCGTGACCGGGTCGAGCGCGTGCGCCTGCTGATGACCGACCTGGCCCGCCTGCAGGAGGTCGAGGCCACCATCACCGCCGAGCAACAGGCCTTGCAGGCGGTTCGCGAAAAGCGCGAGGAACAGGCGCAGGCACTGAAAAAGCAGCGCGCCGCGCAGCAGAAACTCGCGCGCGAGGCCGACGCCACCTACCAGGACCAGGCACAGCGGCTGGCCGCGCTGAAAGAGAACGCGCAGGCCTTGAACGCCTTGGTCGACAAGCTGCAGAAGGCCATCGACGAAGCGGCCCGCAAAGCCCGCCAGGCGGCAGCGCGCGAGGCGGCGAAACAGAAACGGACCGGCCACAAGGCGCCGCCGGTGGAAGTGGGCAATGCCGGCGCCAACATCCGCGGCAACCTGCCGTGGCCGGCGGCCGGCGACGTGCACAGCTACGGCAACGGCGTGCTGATCCGCGCCAGTGGCGGCAGCGAAATCCACGCCGTGGCGCGTGGCCGGGTGATCTACGCGGGATTCCTGCGCGGCTACGGCATGCTGCTGATCCTCAACCACGGCGACGGCTGGATGAGCATGTACGGCAACAACGAAACCCTGCTGCACGGCGT
>DATJCF010000141.1:0-1904 GCA_035514935.1 Rhodanobacter sp.
CTACTCCGCGCTGGCGCATATCCGCGGCCAGTATCCCGGCCTGCCGACCATTGTGGTCTCCGGTCATGAGGAACCGCAGGTGGCACGCCGCGCGCTGGGTCACGGCGCGTCGGCTTACATCCCCAAGTCCAGCCCCGGCGAGGACATCGTGGCGGCGATCCGCGCCGTGCTCGATGGCGACGTCTGGCTGCCGCCGACGCTGGTGGGCGCCGCGGCCGAACTGCCACCGGACGAAGCCGCCGTCGCCGCCCAGGTGGCGACGCTGACCCCGCAGCAGTTCCGGGTGATGACGATGATCGCCGAGGGCCTGCTGAACAAGCAGATCGCCTGGGAGCTGGGTGTCTCCGAAGCCACCGTGAAGGCACACATGACCGCGATCATGCGCAAGCTGGGTGTCGGCAACCGCACCCAGGTGGCATTGGTCGCCAGCCATCTGGCGGTGGACCAGCAAAACCCGCCGCCGCTGCCGGACGGCACCGGCTGAGTGACGGCCCGGGGGGGACGCCGGCAAGGCCGGAAATTCGTACGGTCGTTTGGCCCGTTTTCGGGGGAATCGGCGCTTCCGGTTCGGCCTCATATACGGCTATTTGATTTTTCTTGCTTTTTTGTTGCAGCGCACTATAGTCGATACTCCCCTTTTTCCGGGATCGACAAGTGGAACAACCGCGCGCACAGGGTCTTTACGACCCAAGCAATGAACATGACGCCTGTGGCGTGGGTTTCGTCGCCCATATCAAGGGCCGGAAAACACACGAAATCGTCCAGCAGGGATTGATGATCCTGCGCAACCTCGACCACCGCGGCGCCGTCGGCGCCGACCCGTTGATGGGCGATGGCGCCGGCATCCTGATCCAGATCCCCGACGGCTTCTACCGCGAGGAAATGGCGGCGCAGGGTGTCGTGCTGCCGCCCCCGGGCGAGTACGGCGTGGGTATGGTGTTCCTGCCCAAGGAACATGCCTCCCGGCTGGCCTGCGAGCAGGAGCTTGAGCGCACCGTGCACGCCGAGGGCCAGGTGGTGCTGGGCTGGCGCGACGTGCGCGTGGACGATGCGATGCCGATGTCGCCCGCGGTGAAGGCGCGCGAGCCGGTGATCCGCCAGATCTTCATCGGTCGCGGCCCGGACATCATGGTGCCCGACGCGCTGGAGCGGAAGCTCTACGTGATCCGCAAGACCTCCAGCCACGCCATCCGCGCGCTGCGCCTGAAGCACGGCCAGGAATACTTCGTGCCCTCGATGTCGACCCGCACGGTCGTCTACAAGGGCCTGCTGCTGGCCGGCCAGGTGGGCCAGTACTACCTCGACCTGGCCGACCCGCGCACGGTGTCGGCACTGGCGATGGTGCACCAGCGCTTCTCCACCAACACCTTCCCCGCGTGGGAGTTGGCCCACCCGTACCGCATGATCGCCCACAACGGCGAGATCAACACGGTCAAGGGCAACGTCAACTGGATCAACGCGCGCACCGGCGCGATCTCCTCGCCCGTGCTGGGCGACGACCTGAAGAAGCTGTGGCCGCTGATCTACCCGGGCCAGTCCGACACGGCGTCGTTCGACAACTGCCTCGAACTGCTGACCATGGGCGGCTACCCGCTGTCGCAGGCGATGATGATGATGATTCCCGAGGCCTGGGAACGTCACACGCTGATGGACGACAACCGCCGCGCGTTCTACGAGTACCACGCCGCGATGATGGAGCCGTGGGACGGCCCCGCCGCGATCGCCTTCACCGACGGCCGCCAGGTTGGCGCCACGCTGGACCGCAACGGCCTGCGCCCGGCCCGCTACGTGATCACCGACGACGACCTGGTGATCCTGGCCTCCGAGGCCGGCGTGCTGCCGGTGCCGGAATCGCGCATCGTGAAGAAGTGGCGGCTGCAGCCGGGCAAGATGCTGCTGATCGA
>DATJCF010000142.1:0-2196 GCA_035514935.1 Rhodanobacter sp.
CTCAAGCCTTGGTAACCGCCAACTTCCCGCTGCCGAGCGTGGTCGGAAGTCTGGATGCCTATATTTCCGCCGTGCATCGCATCCCGGTACTGAGCTCTGAAGAGGAACAGTCGCTCTCGCGCGACTATCTCGAGGACGCCAATCTCGACGCGGCCAAGAAGCTGGTGATGTCGCACCTGCGTTTCGTGGTGCACGTGGCCCGTGGCTACAGCGGCTACGGCCTGCAGCTGGCCGACCTGATCCAGGAAGGCAACATCGGCCTGATGAAGGCGGTCAAGCGCTTCGATCCCGACCAGGGCGTGCGTCTGGTCAGCTTCGCGGTGCACTGGATCCGCGCCGAGATGCACGAGTTCATCCTCAAGAACTGGCGCATCGTGAAGGTCGCCACCACCAAGGCGCAGCGCAAGCTGTTCTTCAACCTGCGCAAGAGTAAGAAGCGGCTGGGTTGGATGAATGCCGCCGAAGTGCGCACGGTGGCGAACGACCTGGGCGTGCCCGAGGCGACCGTGCGCGAGATGGAATCGCGCCTGTCCGGCCGCGACATCGGCTTCGAGCCGGTGAGCGACGACGAGGACGCCAAGCCCGCACCGGCCGCGTTCCTGGTCGACGACGGCGCCGACCCGTACGAAAACGTGTCGGATGCCGACTACAGCGACAGCCGCATGGAAGCCTTGTCGGACGCGCTGGTGCAGCTGGATGCCCGCTCGCGCGACATCATCCAGCGTCGCTGGTTGGACGACGACAACAAGGCCACGTTGCAGGACCTGGCCGACGAGTACGGCGTGTCTGCCGAGCGCATTCGCCAGGTCGAGGCCAACGCGATGAAGAAGATGCGCGGGCTGTTCGCCGAAGCCTGATCGCGGCGCAGTGCACCGAAAGACGGCCCCGCAAGGGGCCGTTTGCGTTGGCGACGGCTAAACGATCCGGGCCCGAAAATCAGCGATTTTCCGGCGTTTCGTCCGCTTCATCGCGGCCGCTGACGATGCGGGCGTGGCGTTCGTGGGTCCAGTACGCCCACGCCCAGTCCAGCATCACCACCAGCCGGTTGCGGAAGCCGATCAGAAAGTAGATGTGCGCCAGCAGCCACACCGCCCACGCGGGAAAGCCCGACAGTTTCAGACGGCCAAACTGGGCCACCGCGGCCATGCGGCCTATCGTGGCCAGCGAACCGGCGTCGCGATAGCGGAACGGCGCGGGGCTGTCCTTCCCGTCGAGTCGCGCGCGGATGGCCGCGCCCACGTATTCACCCATCTGCTTGGCCGCCGGCGCCACGCCCGGCACCGGTTTGCCGCCCGCTTGCTGTACGTCAGCCAGATCGCCGATGACGAATACCTCCGGATGCATCGGCAGGCTGAGATCGGGACGAACCTGCACCCGGCCGGCGCGATCCAGCGGCGCGCCCAGCATGCGTCCCAGTGGCGAAGCCGCCACGCCAGCGGCCCATAGCACGGTGCGCGCCGGCAGCCGTTGATCGCCCAGGTTCACGCCATGCGCGTCGATATGGGTCACCGCCGTGCCGGTGTGCACGGCCACACCCAGGCGTTCCAGCTGGCGGCGTGCACGCTCCGACAACAGCGGGTCGAACGCGGGCAGCAGGCGCGGCCCGGCCTCGATCAACCGCACGCTGGCGCGGCGCGGATCGCTGCGACGGAAATCGCGCGGCAGGGTGCGCCGCGCCAGTTCGGCCAGCGTGCCCGCCAGTTCGACGCCAGTGGAACCGCCACCCACGACCACGAAATTCAGCCAGGCCTGACGCCGTGCCGGATCGGTTTCGCGCTCGGCATGCTCGAAGGCCAGCAGCACGCGGCGGCGGATCAGGAAGGCGTCGTCGAGTGTCTTCAGCGCCGGCGCGAAGGGCGCCCATTCGTCGTGGCCGAAATAGGCATGCGTCGACCCGGTCGCCACCACCAGGATGTCGTAATGCAGCGTGCCGTGCGCCAGCCGAACCTCGCGCGCCGACGTGTCCACGGCGACGACGTCGTCGAGCAGCACGGTGAGATCGCGTTGCTGGCGCAGGATCTGCCGCAAGGGCGCGGCAATGGACGGTGCCGCCAGGCTGGCGGTGGCCACCTGGTACAGCAGCGGCTGGAACAGGTGATGGTTGCACCGGTCCACCAGCGTCATGCGCACCGGCGCGCCGGCCAGCCGCCGCGCCACGGCGAGCCCGCCAAAACCGCCGCCCAGGATCAGCACATG
>DATJCF010000143.1:0-18871 GCA_035514935.1 Rhodanobacter sp.
GAACTCGAATTGAGCGTGCCGCTGACGCTGGCGATCCTGCGCGTGCTGATGGTGCGCGTGGGCGAGCGTCTGCTGGCGCTGCCGATGGGCAACGTCGAGGAAGTCTTCGAATTGAGTGCCGGGCAGGACCGCATGCTCGACGGCCGCATGGTGGCCAACCACCGTGGCCGCGCCTTGCCGCTGGCCGACCTGGCCGGCTGGACCGGCTCGGCGGCGACTGCCGGTCGTCATGTGGTGGTGCTGCACATCGGCCATCTGCGGCTGGGTTGCCTGGTGCATGCAGTGCTCGGTCGCGAGGATGTCATGGTCAAACCACTGGGTCCCCTGTTCGAGGACGTCCCCGGCGTTGCCGGTGCCACGGTGACCGGCGATGGCCGGTTGGCGCTGGTGCTGGATCTGGCCGGGCTCGCCGACGAACGCGGGCAATTACTCCCCTCCTTGCGCGCGGTGGGTTGATACGACATGGATATGGTCAGCCTGATAGGCACAATTCTTGGCTTCGTCGTGATCATCCTCGGCACGGTGCTGAAGGGGTCCACGGTGGCGGCATTGTGGAACCCGGCTGCGTTCGTGATCGTGTTTTTCGGCACCTTCGCGGCGCTGCTGGTGCAGAACCAGGGCAAGGTGCTGAAGCATGCGTTGAAGATGATGTCGATGGTGTACAAGCCGCCGCGGCATCAGCCCGGCGACCTGATCAGCCGCATCGTGGGCTGGAGCGAAATATCGCGGCGGCAGGGCCTGCTGGGGCTGGAGCCGCAGATCGAGGCCGAGTCCGACAGCTTCATCAGCAAGGGTCTGCAATTGCTCGTCGACGGTGGTGAGCCGGAGGCGATCCGCAGCGTGCTCGAGGTCGACCTGCAGACGCGTGAGGCCGTCGACCTGGCCGGTGCCAAGGTGTACGAGAACGCCGGCATCTATTCGCCCACGCTGGGTATCATCGGCGCGGTGATGGGCCTGATGGCGGTGATGCAGAACCTGGCCGATCCCAGCAAGCTGGGCCACGGCATTGCCGCGGCGTTCGTGGCCACGATCTACGGCGTGGCGCTGGCCAACATGTTCATGCTGCCGATGGCGGCGCGGCTGAAAGGCCTGATCAACAAACAGTCGCAGATGCGCGAAATCCTCATCGAAGGCCTGGTGTCCATCGCCCAGGGCGACAACCCGCGCCAGATCGAGGCGCGGTTGCAGGGTTACCTGCCGTGAGAAGGAAGCACCACGAGGAGCACCTGAATCACGAGGCGTGGGCGATCCCCTATGCCGACCTGATGACGTTGCTGCTGGCGTTCTTCGTGGTGATGTATGCCGTCTCGGTGGTCAACGAGGGCAAGTACCGGGTGATGTCCGAGTCGATCGTGGAGGCGTTCAACGGCTCCAGTCACGTGATCGCGCCGATGCCCTCGACCAAGGTGCGCCCGCACAATATCCAGCCGGCCATCGCGGCGCCGGCGGGCCAGCCCGGCTCGTCGATCGTGCCGATCGCGGTTCCCATTCCGCCCCATCCGGTGCCGATGCACGGCGAGGGCCGTGGCGCGCATGCGGGCTTCAAGCAGGCCACCGCGCAGGAAAACCTGAAGGACATCGCCGAGCAGGTGCAGAAGGCATTGCAGCCGTTGATCGACAAGCAGCAGGTGGTGCTGCGTCGCACGGAGGACTGGCTGGAAATCGAGATCCGCACCGACATCCTGTTTCCCAGCGGCGTGGCCGAACTTGCGCCATCGGCCAGTGCGATCTTGCGCAGCCTGTCGGGGATCCTGGCACCGTTCGCCAATCCGCTGCGGGTTGAGGGCTATACCGACGACGTGCCCATCAGCACCCTGCTTTATCCCTCCAACTGGGAACTGTCGGCGGCGCGTGCCGCCACCGTCGCGCGGCTGTTTTCCGAGCACGGCGTCAATCCCGACCGGCTGGGCATCATCGGCTGGGGCGAGGTGCGCCCGGCGGCCGACAACAGCACCCCGGAGGGGCGCAACCTCAACCGGCGCGTGCTGGTGGTGGTCCTGAGTGATCGCAATGCGCCGAGCCGGTTCTACACCGATTCGCCCTCAGTCGAAGCCGCCCACGCTGACGAGCCCAGCGTTGTCGTGGGCCCCTCCGCGATACCCGCCGAACTGCCCACGGCACGCGTCACCGCCGCGAACGACACGGCGTCGGCCGATGGCGAAGTCCCCGCGGCGCAGGTTGCTGGCCCTACACTGCGCCAGGTGGTGGTTTCGACCGCCGTCGAAATCCCTTCCGTCGGAGGTGCCGCAGACGCTGCGGTGCCGGCGCCGACGGCGGAAGGGGTGCGGGTGCCCACGGCCAGCGCCACCCCGATGGGCGGGGCGCCGCGGCGCAACCCACCGGCCGCACCTCTTCATTGATGGCGTCCCGCAACGCTGGAGTACACGCATGAATGCCGTTGCCACCACGTCCGAACCGAACTCCGGGCATTGGCTGTCGTTCCAGATCGGCAGCCAGCTGTACGCAGCGCCGCTGGTCGAGGTGAGCGAGGTGATCCGGGCCGGTGAATTGACGCCGGTGCCCGGTTCCGCCCCCGATCTGCTGGGTATCCGGCACCTGCGCGGGCGCATCGTGCCGGTGCTTGATGGCCGCCTGCGGCTGGGCCTTCCCGTTTCGCCGGCCGCCGATCCGGCGCAAGTGCGCGTGGTGATGCTGTCGCACGGCAGCCATCAGGTCGGCCTGCGGGTGGATGAAGTGGGCGAATTGCTGAACACCGACGGCACCGAGATCGCACCGCCGCCGCCCGATCGCGCCAGCCGCCGCGATGACCCGGTCAGCGGCATACTCAACTGGCAGGGCGGCTTCGTGGCTTTGCTCGACGTGCGTCGCCTGTGCCGGCTCAGCGGGGAGAACGACGATGCTGCTTGAGATAGCCATCGTTGTATTGCTGGTGCTGGCGGTGATCCAGTGCGTGCTGCTGGTGCTGGCAAGGCGCGAGGCGCGCCAGCTGCAGCAGCAACTGGAGTCCATGCGCCAGGACATCGCCACGCTGTCGCAACAACTGGGGCACATCGGCCACACCGACGTACCGACATCGATGCTGGTCACCGCGCTGGGCCGGATGGAGCGACGGATGGGCCTGCTGGAACAGAAGCAGCCCGTGGCGCCGCAAAGCACCGGTTCGTACGAGCTCGCCCAGCAACTGGCCCGGCAAGGCGCCGACGTCGATGAACTGGTGGCACGCTGCGGCGTCACCCATGCCGAAGCCCTGCTGATCCGGCAAATGCAGACCGCCGGTCACTGAGCCGAACCGCGTAGCCCAGATGTAGGAGCGCACCCTGTGCGCGATGCTTTTCTGCCGGGATTCGGGATTCGGGATTCGGGATTCGGGATTCGCAAAAGCATCGCGCACAGGGTGCGCTCCTACAAAAGCTGCGGCCGGGTGAGCTATTCCTCGGCGGCGTCGTAGACCGCGGCGAGTACCGAAGCGGCGGATGCGTAGAGCAGGGTGGGCACGTCGTCGCGCATGCGCAAGGCGGCCAGCAAGGCCGCGATCTGCGGGTCGTGGTGAACGGGCAGGCCGAGCATGCGGGCGCGGGCGAGCAGCGTTTCCAGCGATTCGGGCGGCATCGCCTTGGTTTCGCTCGCGCTGTTGCCCAGGCGCAGGCTGACCTTGCGCTGCGGCGGCGGCAAGGGCGTGTTCATGCGGTGGCCTGCAGCAGCAAGGCACTGTGTCGACCGGGCGGTTGCGGCATGCCCACCTGGCAACTGAGTTGATCCAGCAGCACGCCGCAGGCGGCCAGCCGCTGTTTCAACGGCGTGAATTGCCGTTCCAGTTTCTGGGCGGTTTCCGCGTGCTCGGCCCATAGCCGTACCGACAGGCGTGGTTCGCGCAATTGCAGTTCGCCCTGCACCGGGCCCAGCGCTGGCAGGTCCAGCGCGAAGCCCAGGGTCCAGCCCTGGCTGCCTTCGGCTGCGTCGTTGACGAACTCCAGTTGCACCTGCAGCACGTCGCGACCGTCCTTGCCTTCCAGCGGAATCTCGATCATCCAGGCGGGCAGCGTGCCGGCGTCCAGTTGCGCCACTTCCACCCGCGCCAGCGCGGCCTTGACGTCGCCGTGCAGCCGGTTGATCAGCGGCTCGACATCGTTGTCGACGGCAAGCTGCGGCAACGGCAACCGGGGTTGCGCCTGGACGCCACGCTGCAGCAGCGGTGGCGCCGTGTCGCTGCGGTTGGGCGACGGCGGTGCCGGCGCGCGCTGATCGAGCAGGCCGGCCAGCCGCAGCAGGGCGCTTTTCCAGTCATCCTGCGCCAGCGCCGGATGACTGCCTTGGGGTTGCGCCAGCCGCGATTCGAAGAACAGGCCGCTCTGGCTGATCGCCTCGCGCAGGCCTTCGCCACGGGTGACGTCCGCCGGGGTGCGGACGGATTGTTCAAGCAAGGCCAGCGCCGTGCGCAATGCCGGCGGCAACTGGCGCACGACGGGCCGCTGCGCCAGCGCGCCCAGCGTGGCCAGCAGCGGTGCGTAGCCGTTTTGCTGTGGCAGCCGCTCGCGCAGTGCGCGCTGGACGGTGGGGTCGGCGGTCGGATGGGATGACAAGACCTCGAGCTGCGGCTGCGCCCCGAGGCTCAACACCCGCACCTGGAACTGCGGCGGCAACTGGCCGCTCGGCACGTCCGCCTGCACGGTCGTGGCACCCACCTGCATCACCAGCAGCCCTTGCGGATCCACCCCAAGCGGCCGCGCCGACAGCACGGTGCCGATGCGCCAGCTTTGCGCGGTGGTACCGGCGGCGGCGCCGGCCCATGTGAGCGCGGCAAGGCTGGTGGGCTGGATGATCAAGAGAGGTCCTGGCAGTGGCGGACGGCATTCGGATGGAGTCGTCTCGAAGGGAATCGGCCACGTCCGGGGAAACTTGAGCTCGATTTATTGTGACGAAACGCACTCATTGGCGCTCAAGCGATCGCCGCTACCGCCGATAAGCCAAACATTGATAAGGAAGAACGGGCGGTTCGACATGGCTGGCAAGCGGACAAAGCAGAAAGAGCGGGGCAGCGCCGCCAACCCGAGCGTTCCCGAGGCGTCGGAGGTCGAAGTGGCCGACGAGGCGTCGGAGCCCGTCGAGGCTGCCGCGCCGTTGACCCTGGCACTGCCGGCGGACTTCCGCATCGCGGCCCAGACCGCGTTCAAGCAACAACTGATCGGCGCACTGGACCACGACGCCATCGTGCTGGACGGCGGTGCGGTGGAGCGTGTCGACACGGCTGCGCTGCAATTGCTGGTGGTGTTCCAGCGCGAGCTCGACGCGCGTCAGCGCGCACCCAGCTGGCAATCGGCCAGCCCCGTCCTGACTGAAGCGGCCGAAGTGCTCGGCCTGACACAGACTTTGAAAATGCCAGCCCCCGAGCTGGCCTGAACCGAGGTAGCAGCATGGCAAAGATTCTCGCGGTAGACGATTCGGCTTCGATGCGCGGCATGGTGGCTTTCACCCTGCGTGGTGCCGGCCATGAAGTGGCCGAGGCCGAAAACGGCCAGCTGGCGCTGGACGTGGCGCGCGGCTCCAGTTTCGATCTGGTGCTGGCCGACGTGAACATGCCGGTAATGGACGGTATCGCGATGGTGCGCGAGCTGCGTGCGATGGATGCCTACAAGGGCGTGCCGATCCTGATGCTCACCACCGAATCGCACACCGAGAAGAAGATGGAAGGCAAGGCCGCCGGCGCCACCGGCTGGCTGGTCAAGCCGTTCGATCCCGAACAGCTGCTGGCCACCGTCAAACGCGTGCTGGGCTGAAACGATGAGTTCGGTCGACCTGACACAGTTCCACAAGACTTTTTTCGAGGAAAGTCTTGAAGGGCTCGACGCGATGGAAGCGGCGTTGCTGGCGCTGGATTCGGGCTCGACCGACGGCGAACTGGTACACACCATCTTTCGTGCCGCCCATTCCATCAAGGGCGGCGCCGCCACGTTCGGCTTCACCGACGTGGCAGCGTTCACCCACGTGGCCGAATCGCTGCTGGAAGAAGTGCGCAGCGAACGCCGTGGCGTCGATGCCGAGTTGATCGACCTGCTGCTGCGCTCGGTCGATTGCCTGCGCGGCATGCTGGCACGTTCGCGCGCCGGCCAGCCCGTGGCCGACGCCGAGAGCGAAGCGCTGCGTGGCGAACTGGTATGCCTGGTCAGTGGCGAGGCGGCGATGGCCGTGGTTGCCGCGGCGGCGCCCAAGGCCGTGGTCACCGGCTGGGACATCGACTTCTCCGCGCTGCCGCACCTGCTGCAGACGGGCAACGAGCCGCTGCGCCTGTTCCGCGAGCTGCAACAGCTCGGTCGGCTCGAAGTGCTGCGCGCTTTCCTGGTCGACGGTGCGCCGGCGCAACTGGCCGATTTCGACCCCACGACGTGCTACCTCGGCTGGCAACTGCGCCTGCATGGCGACGTAGCCCGTGCCGATGTGGATGCGGTGTTCGACTGGCTCGACGGCGACTGCGTGCTGGCCATCAAGCCGTTGGAAGCGGCGCCAGTCGCGGTAGCCAATGATGCGGCACCCGTCGCGCCGGCAGCCGTTTCGGCTGCGCCGGCGGCGGGGGCGAAAGTCGCGGTTCGCGACACGGCGGCCGCGTCCAGCGAAGGCAGCTCGATCCGCGTGGGCATCGACAAGGTCGATGCGCTGATCAACATGATGGGCGAGCTGGTGATCACCCAGTCCATGCTCAGCGACATCGGCGAAAAGTTCGACATGTCGCAGTTGGAGCGTCTGCGCGAAGGCCTGGTGCAACTGGAGCGCAACACTCGCGAGTTGCAGGAAAGCGTGATGCGCATCCGTATGCTGTCGATCGCGTCGGTGTTCAACCGCTTCCCGCGGCTGGTGCGTGACCTGGAGCGCAAGCTCGGCAAACAGGTGCGGCTGGAGCTGCACGGTGAAAACACCGAACTGGACAAGACGGTGCTGGAGAAAATCGGCGATCCGCTGGTGCACCTGGTGCGCAACGCGATCGACCACGGCCTGGAATCGCCCGAGAAGCGCAGGGCCGCGGGCAAGTCCGAAACCGGCACCCTGAAACTCAATGCCTACCACGAGGGCGGCAACATCGTGGTGCAGATCAGCGACGACGGCGCCGGCCTCAACCACGCCGCCATCGTCGCCAAGGCGCAGCAGCGCGGCTTGGTGGCTGAGGGGCAGGAGTTGAGCGATGCCGAGGTGGCCGAGCTTATTTTCCAGCCTGGCTTCTCCACCGCGGCGCAAGCCACCGACCTTTCCGGTCGCGGCGTCGGCATGGACGTGGTCCGTCGCAACGTGCGCGACCTGGGCGGCACCGTCGGCGTGCGCAGCGTCACGGGCAAGGGCAGCACCTTCACCATCGCTTTGCCGCTGACGCTGGCGATCATCGACGGCCTGGTCACCGCGGTGGGCGACGAACGCTACATCGTGCCGCTGATCTCCATCGTCGAATCGCTGCGCCTGAAGGCCGATACGGTGCGCAACATCGCCGGCGGCGGCGAGGTGTTCCTGTTCCGCGACGAGTACCTGCCGATGATGCGGCTGTACAAGGCATTCGGTTGCGCCGACGCCGTCAGCAGCATCGAGAACGGCATCGTGGTGGTGGTGGAAGAGGAGGGTCGTCGCGTGGGCCTGCTGGTGGACGAGCTGCTCGGCCAGCAACAGGCGGTGGTGAAGTCGCTGGAGGCGCATTACCAGCGCGTGCAGGGCATTTCCGGCGCCACCATCCTCAGCGATGGCTCGGTGGCGTTGATCGTGGATGTAAGTGGGGTAGTGCGGCTTGGTCAGAGCCAGGGGCAGCGCCGTAAAGCAGCCTGACATTCAACCGGTAAGGGTGGACGCGCGGGAATACCCGTCACGCCGCCGGAAACGTTTCCAGATACCCGGCGCCTCGGCGCCGATGCCGTCAGCAGGTCGCGATGCGGCCAGCCATTGCCGGCGAGTGGACGGAGTTTTGATGTGCGCGTTGCCGAGCGTCGTCGCTCACCGCACCTGATTTTCATCATCTTTGGATTTACAACATGTTTTCGTTGAAACGTCGGTCGTTCAGCCGCATGAGCCTGAATGCACGGGTGGCTCTGGTGGTTGTCGTGGTGATCGCGGGGCTGGTTGGCCTTACCGTGATGAATGCCTTCGAGAGCCGTACGCGGCAGATGGAAGGCCTGGAGCGCACCCTGCGCAGCGAGATCGAATCGGCCATCTCGGTAGCTGCGGCTTACGACAAGCGGGCGGCCGCCGGCGAATTCAGCGCGGCCGAAGCCAAGCGCCTGGCGTTGCGGCAGATCGAGGACATGAAGTGGGACGAAGGCACCGGCTACATCTTTGCCTTCGATACCGGCCTGACCATGCGCATGCATCCGCTGAAGAAAAAGCTGGTCGGCCAGAATATTGCCAAGGAAACCGATGCCAAGGGCAAGCCGCATTATCGCCTGATGGTGGAAGGCAACCTGAAGAACGGGCACACGCTGATCCGCTATACCCAGATCATGCCCGACGGCAGCGGCAAGGATAAAATCACCTACTCGCAGTTGTTCAAGCCATGGGGCCTCAACTTCTGCGCCGGCGCCTATTTCGACGATATCGACGCACAGTTCCGGCATTCGCTGGGAGTGAACCTGGCCAAGGCCGCGGTGGTGGGTCTGCTGGTGATCCTGATGGTGTGGTTGTCGATGCGCAGCATCCGGCGCAGCATCGGCGGCGAGCCGGATTTTGCGGTGGCAATGGCCTCGCGCATCGCCGATGGCGACCTGGCCATCGACGATAAAAACACTTTTGCGGGCGGCAGCCTGCTCGATGCACTGGCGCGGATGCGGTTGCGGCTGACCACCATCGTGGGTGAAGTGCAGCACGGTTCGCAGGCGGTCAGCACGGCGGCGCACCAGATCGCCAAGGGCAATGACGACCTCAGCCGGCGCACGCAGGAGCAGGCGTCCAGCCTGGAGGAAACCGCCGCCTCGATGGAGGAAATGACCTCCACCGTGAAGCAGAACGCCGAGAACGCCAGCCATGCCAACCAGCTGGCCCGCGGCGCCCGCGAGCAGGCCGAACACGGCGGTGAGGTAGCGGCGCGGGCGGTCGCGGCGATGGGCGAGATCAACGCCTCCAGCCGCAAGATCGCCGACATCGTGGGGCTGATCGACGAGATCGCGTTCCAGACCAACCTGCTGTCGCTGAATGCCGCGGTGGAAGCGGCGCGTGCCGGCGAGCAGGGCCGCGGCTTCGCCGTGGTCGCCAGCGAGGTGCGCAACCTGTCGCAGCGCAGCGCCGCGGCGGCGAAGGAGATCAAGGGCCTGATCAGCGAAAGCGTCCGCCGGGTGGAAGCGGGCAGCGCGCTGGTCGACGAATCCGGCGCGGCACTGACCGGCATCGTGGACAGCGTCAAGAAAGTCACCGACATCGTGGCCGAGATCGCCGCCGCCAGCCAGGAGCAATCCAGCGGCATCGATCAGGTCAACCGCGCGGTGATGCAGATGGACGAAGTCACCCAGCAAAACGCGGCATTGGTGGAGGAAGCCTCGGCCGCCGCCCGCGCGATGCAGGAGCAGGCCAACGAACTGCGCCAGCAGATGACGTTCTTCCATTTGACCTCGGACGAGACGGCACCCGCCGCCCCGGCGCCTGTATCCGCTCGTCCGGCGCGGACGCCGCCGCGGCGCGTGGCCACGGCCGCCGCGCCGGTACGCGCCGCGTCATTGGCGGCCCCGGGCGACTGGACCGAATTCTAGGGTCTCCCCCCACGGCTATCCCCGGGAGCGGCACGCTGCCGCTCTCTTCTCTTTTTCCCCGGAATACCCATGAAGCCTGTTTGGATGTCGGCCCGGCACGCGATGCCGGCGCTTGCACTCGGTAGCGCACTCGCGCTGGCCACTCCGGCCGCCAGCGCCGGCGATTTCAGCTTCGGCGGCAAGGTGTTTGCCGATATCAGTCAGTTGCAGCAGCAGGACCAGGTGGCGGGTACCGACACCCGATCGTGGGACGTCGATCTCAAGCGCCTGTACCTGGACGCGGATTACGCGTTCGACCCCGCGTGGTCGGTCCATGTCACCACCGACGTGAACTGGCTGCGCGGCGAGCGCGACCCCGACGTATGGCTGAAGCACGCTTACGTGCAGCGGCAGTGGGACGGCGGCACCCGCCTGCGCGTGGGCGTGGACGACATGCCCGCGCTGGCGCTGACCAGCAGGTGGTACGGCTACCGCTACATCGACCCCATCGGCACCTCGATCCAGAAGATCGACAGCGCCGCCGATTGGGGCGTGCACCTGACGGGCGCGCTGGCGCCGAAGGTGGATTACGCCGTATCCGTGGTGACCGGTGGCGGCTACAAGCACCCCACCCACGGCCGCCGCGCCGACGTCGAGGCGATGGTGACGTGGCATACCAGCGAGCACACGATGCTGGCGCTGGGCGGCTTCGATGGCCAGCTTGCCGCCAGCGCGGATACGCGGCCGCTCTACCACACCGCGCGCCGGCTCGACCTGCTGGCGGCCTATGCCAGCGACATCTGGCGCCTTGGCATGCGCTACAGCTACGCCAGCAACTGGACCACCCTGTACAGCGTGAACAGCGAGCGCAACGGCAGCTGGTCGGCCTGGGGCAGCGTGCAGGTGGCGCCGCAATGGAGCGTGTTTGCCCGTTATGACCGGGCCCAGCCCACGCGCCTGAACGACCCCTCGCGCCGCGCGATGTACGCCAACGCCGGCGTGCAATGGCAGCCGGTGAAGCGCCTGCGGCTGGCGCTGGCGTTCAAGCGCAACGCCCTGCGTCGCGACAACGGCGAGATCCGGCGCAGCAATGAGGCCGGTATCTGGAGCGAATACTCGTTTTGAGCCGAAGCGGCGCCATTCCGGCCCCGCTCAAGTTTCCCCATCAGGCGCCGACAAAGTCAGGGCAGCAGGACGTCTGCAGGCGTCCGTCAACAGGTAGCAGGCCATGCACGAAAACAACCAGGACGCGGCAACAACGTTGCAGCAGCTCACTTTCACTCTCGCCGGCGAGGAATACGGCGTGGACATTCTGGCCGTACGCGAGATCCGCGGCTGGTCGCGGGTGACCCGCATTCCGCAAACCCCGGAACATCTGCTGGGCGTGCTCAACCTGCGCGGTGCGATCGTGCCGATCATGGATCTGCGCCTGCGTTTCGGGCTGGAACGCGAAAGCTTCGGCGACAACACCGTAGTGATCATCGTGGCGGTGGAGGAGCGCCTGTTCGGCATCGTGGTTGACGCGGTGTCCGACGTGGTCGACATCGACCCGGCCGCGATCAAGCCCGTGCCCGACATGGGCGTGGTGGTGGACACCCGCTATCTGAAAGGCCTGGCCACCCATGTGGAACGCATGGTGATGCTGCTGGATGTGGAAAAACTGATGCGTCCTGAAGACGTCGAAACGCTGGACGCCGCCATGCCGGACGTTCGTGACGTCGAAGTTGCCGCCTGACCCCGGGGATAAAAAATGAAGCTAAAAACATTCATGGCACGCTTTACCAAGATGCCCACGCTGAGCGTCAAGGCTCGCCTCATCGGCGTGCTCGGCATGCTCGGCGCGATGCTGATTGGCGGCGCGATCATCGGCCTCGGCGCCATGCAGATGCAGAACAATGGCACGCGCGAGATCTATCACGATCAGATGGTTCCGGCGAACCTGGTGGCCACCATCACGCAGCGCTCGCTGATGTCGTACATCGCGCTGGGCGAGGCGGCATCGCTGATGAGCCAGCCCGACCAGATGAAGCAGAAGATCGACGACTTCACCAAGTCGCAGGCGGAGATCGCCGAGCTGACGAAGAAGCTCGCCGCGCTGCCCAAGAGCCCGGAAATCGAGAAGCTGTACAAGGATTGGATCTCGACCGACGCCGACCTGGAGTCGAACAGCAAGGATCTGCTGGACGCGTTTGCCGAGAAGGACGAGGCCTCGCCCGACCTGCTCAACATGCAGGTGCGCCCGCTGATGCTGATGCGTCAGGCCACGCTGTCCAAGATCATGCAGGCACAACAGGCCACTGCGCTGAGCATCTACGACGGCCAGGTGAGCCGTTACCAAACGGTGCGGGCCTTTACGCTGGCCGCGCTTGCCGGTGGCTTGCTGGTGGCGTTGATCGTCGGGGTGCTGCTGATCCGCTCGATCACCGGCACGCTGCAGCGCGCCGTGGAAGTGGCGCATGCCATCGCCGACGGCAACCTCGGCCACGATATCGAGGTGGGCCGCAACGACGAACTGGGCAAGCTGTTGAATGCGTTCCGCACCATGGACGATCGCCTCAGCGCGATCGTGGGTGAAGTGCGCCAGGGCTCGGAGGCGGTCAATACCGCCGCGCAGGAAATCGCCCGCGGCAACGACGACCTCAGCCAGCGCACCCAGGAGCAGGCGTCCAGCCTGGAAGAAACCGCCTCGTCGATGGAGGAAATGACCTCCACCGTGAAGCAGAACGCCGAGAACGCCAGCCATGCCAACCAGCTGGCCCGCGGTGCCCGCGAGCAGGCCGAGCGCGGTGGCGAAGTGGCCAGTCGCGCGATCCTGGCGATGGGCGAAATCAATGCCTCCAGCAACAAGATCGCCGACATCGTTGGCCTGATCCAGGAGATCGCCTTCCAGACCAATCTGCTGGCGCTGAACGCCGCGGTGGAAGCGGCGCGTGCCGGTGAGCAGGGCCGCGGCTTCGCCGTGGTCGCCACCGAGGTGCGCAGCCTGGCGCAGCGCAGTGCCGGCGCCGCCAAGGAGATCAAGGGGCTGATCGCCGACAGCGCCGAGAAGGTGCGCAGCGGCTCCGAGCTGGTCGACCAGTCCGGCAAGGCACTGGCCGAGATCGTGGACAGCGTGAAGAAGGTTACCGACATCGTGGCCGAGATCGCCGCGGCCAGCCAGGAGCAATCGGCCGGCATCGACCAGGTCAACAACGCCGTCATGCAGATGGACGAGATGACCCAGCAGAACGCCGCACTGGTGGAAGAGGCTTCGGCCGCCGCCCGTGCGATGCAGGAGCAGGCCGGCGAGCTGAGCCGCCAGGTCGGCTTCTTCCATCTGAGCGAGGACGGCGACGACGTGGACGCCGCAGTGGCACAGGCGCGCACGCAGAAAGTGGCGGTGGCCACCGAGGCCGTGTTCGCCGCCATGCGCAATGCACCTGCATCGAAAACGTCGCCGGCAACCGCTGACGCCGGCAGTGCGGGCGGTGCCTGGAAGGAGTTCTGAGTGAGCGTGTTGTCCGCCCCGGCTAAGATTGATCCGGCTGCGGCGGGCAGCAATGGCCCCGTGTTGCAAGCCGCGGAGTTCGAGTTCCTGCGCCGTTTCGTGCTGGAGCACTGCGGCATCTCGCTGGGCGACCACAAGCATCAGCTGGTGCAAGGTCGCCTGCAGCGGCGGCTTCGCGCCCTTCGCCTGAAGGGCTTTGCCGAGTATTGCGATGTGTTGCGGCATGACCCGCAGAGCGAACTGGGCGAACTGGCCAGTGCCATCAGCACCAATGTCACCAGCTTTTTTCGCGAAGTGCATCACTACGAACTGCTGGAGAACGAGCTGCTGCCCGCGTGGCTGGCACACAAGCAGCGTGCCGGTGATCGTCTGCGCATCTGGTCGGCCGGGTGTTCCAGCGGCGAGGAGCCGTACGCGCTGGCGATGGTGCTGGCCGAGGCGCTCGCGCGCAACAACAGCACGCTGGACGCGAAGATCCTGGCCACCGACCTGTCGCCGCAGGCGCTGGCCACCGCCCGCAAGGGCGTGTATCCGCTGGACCGCCTCGGCGGCATCAGCGCGGAGCGTTGCCGTCGCTGGTTGCTGCGTGGCACCGGCGAGTACGAAGGCCTGGCCAGCGTGCATCCGCAGCTGCGCGAGCTGGTGACGATCCAGCCGCTGAACCTGCTGCACGACTGGCCCATGAGCGGGCCGTTCGATGCCATTTTCTGCCGCAACGTGGTGATCTATTTCGATCAACCCACCAAGCAGCGGCTGTTTCGCCGCTACGCCCAGTTATTGCCGGTGGGCGGCTACCTTTTTCTCGGTCATTCCGAATCGCTGCACGGCATCAATGACGATTTCGAACTGATTGGACGCACGGTCTACCGGAAACGCGGATGAATATTTCGACCTTCGCGAAACCCTCGGCGCCGCAGCCGCGTGCGCTTCCCGGTTTCGAACACCTGCGTCGCTACTGGGATCCGGTCAGCGCGTGCATGACGGTGAAGGTCCTGCCCGGCGAGCTGTATGTCAGTACCCAGGAAGAGCTGGTCACCACGGTGCTGGGTTCGTGCGTGTCGGCCTGCATCCACGATGCGCGCAGGGGCATCGGCGGCATGAATCATTTCATGCTGCCCGAGCCGCTGGGTGAGCGCGATGGCTGGTCGTCCACCATCAGCCGCGCGGCGCGCTACGGCAGCGACGCGATGGAGCAACTGATCAACGGTGTCCTCAATGCCGGCGGGCAGCGCGTCGACCTGCAGGTGAAGATTTTCGGCGGTGGCCGCGTGCTGGCCCAGCTCAGCGACGTGGGTCAGCGCAACATCGAGTTCGTGCAGCGCTACATCGAAGTCGAGAAGCTCAATCTGTGCGCCTCCGACCTGGGCGACATCTACCCCCGCCAGGTGCAGTTTTTTCCGCAGAGCGGCCGCGTGCGGGTACGCCAGCTGCGCCGCCGCGACGATGTGGCGCTGGTGGCCGACGAGCGCGGTTACCTCAAGCGTTTGGCAAATGATCCGATAAAGGGTGAGGTCGAGTTGTTCTAGCGACCGCGACGGCAGGCATCGTGGATTGACAGTGCTGTCGCATGCGACAGGGTTTGGATTACGGCGGAGTGATGGACAACATGGAAAGAGTGCGTGTTCTGGTGGTCGACGACTCCGCATTGGTGCGCAAGCTGATGTCGACCATGCTTGCCTGCGATCCGGCGATCGAGGTGGTCGGCACCGCCGCCGATCCGTTGATCGCGCGCGAGAAGATCAAGCAGCTGAACCCGCACGTGCTCACCCTGGATGTCGAGATGCCCCGCATGGACGGCCTCACCTTCCTGGAAAACCTGATGCGGCTGCGGCCGATGCCGGTGGTGATGGTGTCGTCGCTGACCGTCGAGGGCGCGGACGTGACCTTGCGCGCGCTGGAGCTGGGCGCGGTGGATTTCTTCGCCAAGCCCGACAGCGACCTGGCCAGCCGCTTCGGCGAAAGCGCGCAGGAGATCTGCCACAAGGTGAAGATGGCCGCCACCACGCGGCCGCGCGCACGCACCGCGGTGCGCAAGCTGGATGTGCCGCCGCGCCTCTCGGCCGACGCCGTGTTGCCGCGCGCGCAGACCGCGGGTACCCGTGGCGGCAGCCCGCTGATCGCGGTGGGCGCCTCCACCGGCGGCACCGAAGCGGTGCGCGTGCTGCTGGAAGCGATGCCGCCGGATGCGCCGCCGATCCTGGTGACCCAGCACATCCCGGCGGCGTTCAGCGGCCCGTTCGCGGCGCGGATGGATCGCTGCTCGGCGATGCGCGTATGCGAGGCCCGCGACGGCCAGCCGATCCAGAGCGGCCATGTCTACATCGCGCCGGGCAGCCACCACCTGCTGGTGATGTGGGACGGCGCGCGCTATGTGTGCCGCCTGCACGATGGCCCGGCGGTGAACCGGCACAAGCCCAGCGTGGATGTGCTGTTCCGTTCGCTGGCGGCCAGCGCCGGTGCGGCCACGGTCGCGGTGCTGCTTACCGGCATGGGCGACGATGGCGCGCGCGGGCTGCTGGAATTGCATCAGGCTGGCGCCACCACGCTGGTGCAGGATGAAGAAAGCTCGGTCGTCTGGGGCATGCCCGGTTCGGCCTGGAAGCTCGGTGCGGCAAGCGAAATGCAGCCGCTGGACCATATTGCCGCGCGCCTGCTTGCGCTGACGCGCCAAACTCACACAAGCGCCACGAGCGCCTGACCTGCGGATCGTCACTCATGCTTTTCACTGCCCCCAGCGCCACCAAATATCCTGTCTACGGCGGGCTTGCCAGTGTGGTTGCCTTGCTGCTCGCCCTGTTCGTGCGTGAAGCGTGGCTGGCGCCGTTGCTGATCGTGCTGCTCACCATCGTGTGGATCATCGAAAGCCGGACACGCAACGCCGCGCCGGTGCCCGCGGCGGCACCCGGCAACATCGAGCCCGTGCGCGAGGCGCTGGATGACATGCGCGGCGCGGTGGTGGACGAGCTGGGCCACGCCACCCGCGAGCTGCACCAGGGCCTGGACCTGCTGCGCGATGCCGTGCTCGAACTCGGCGGCGGCTTCGATGGCTTGTCCAACAAGACCACGCTGCAGCAGTCGCTGCTGAAACAGATCATCGGCGGGCAGGAGGGTGGTGTCTCGGTGCAGGACTTCGCGGCACGCACCGCCGACCTGCTGCAGCATTTCGTGGGCATGATCGTGCAGATGTCGCGCGAGAGCCTGCGCATCGTCTACCGCATCGATGGCATGGCCAAGGAAATGGACGCCGTGTTCGGCCTGCTGCGCAACGTCAACACCATTGCCGAGGAAACCAACCTGCTGGCGCTGAATGCCGCGATCGAGGCGGCACGCGCGGGCGAATCCGGCCGCGGTTTCGCGGTGGTCGCTGGCGAGATCCGCAACCTGGCCAGCAACTCCAACCAGTTCAACGAGCAGATCGGCAGCCACGTCGAGCGTGCGCGCGCCGCGATGGAGCAGTTGCGCGGGCTGGTGGGCACCATGGCCTCGCAGGATCTGAACGTGGCGCTGTCGGCCAAGGGCGGCATCGACGCGATGATGGCGCACGTCACCGAGAGCGACGCGCGCACCAGCGCCGTGGCCGACCAGGTCGTCGAAATCAGCCGCGGCCTGGGCAGCGACGTGTCTACCACCATCCGCTCGCTGCAGTTCGAGGATATCCTCAGCCAGCTGATCAACCAGACCCGCACGCGCCTGATGGAGCTGCAGGAAATCACCGCCGAGTGCACCCGCGACATCGAAGAGCTGGCCTGTGGGCCGGACGACGCCGACGTGCTGCAGGCCCACGCGCAGCGCCTGCGCAGCCGCCTGGCCATCCAGCGCGAGAAAGCCCGGCTGCGTTCACGCGGCCCGGCCTTGCAAAGCTCGATGGACGCCGGCGAGATCGAACTATTCTGAGGAACCCACCATGATCGTCCACCACGACAGCGACAACGATTGCCTCACCCTGCAACTGGGCGAGCGATTCGACTTCAGCATCCACCGTGAATTCCACGATGCCTGCCTGCGCGACGGTGTCGTCCGCAGCTACGTCATCGACTTCAGTGAAGTGAACAGCATGGACAGCTCCGCCCTGGGCATGCTGCTGCTGCTGCGCGAGCATGCCGGCGCGGACAAGGCCGACATCCGCATCGTCAATGCCGGCGCCGAACTGCGCGGCACCTTGCGCGTGGCCGGCTTCGACAAGCTGTTCGTGCTGCATTGACCGTGCGCCCGCGTGGCGGGCCGCGCCGCGCGTCCATCCACCGGCGGGTCATGGGGTCATGGGAATGACAGGCGAAAAAAGGCTCCTTTCGGAGCCTTTTTCGTTTCCATCGGTGCGCTTTGAAGACTTACCAGATGCGCACGTCCGTGATCGTGGCGGTGAACGCGCTCATGCCATCCTTGTAGCGGAACAGGCGGCCCACGTCGAAGCTGACCTTGTCGCCCGGGCCGATGTTGCCGGTGCCGGCGGGCCACACGTCCTTGCTCTGCAGGACGTTGCCCTTGTCATCCTTGATGTCGATGCGGATCTGTCCCGCGGCTGCTTCGGCGCAGTGGTTGACCAGGTCGCCTCGCAGGGTGATGCGCGTGGACGAACCCACGCTGGTCATGGCCGGCGAGAAGTTGGCGATGGCGAAATCCTTGACGGCGCAGGCCGCATGCGCGCCCATCGGCAGCAGAAACAAGGCAGTGGCGGCAAATAGTATTTTCATGGGTGAGTGTCCATCCGTACAAAGCCAGAAAAAGTCGATATACCCATGATCGGCCACCTCGCCGGATTCTTTAGTCGCACCCACGACGCCGCGCGCCGCACGCCGACGCCGCGTATTTTCAACGGCGCCCGGGCGCAGCGAGGCGGCTCGGCGGCATGGCCGGGCAGTGGTTTTTTTACGGAGGGGCGACGGTTACGCCGGTGCGATTTTTTCCACCGTTCGTGTCACCTGGGGAGGCCGCCGCATGCGCGGCGGCGGTCCCGGCTGGTGCTTACCAGGTGCGCACGTTGATGATGCTGACGGTGTAGGTGTCCATGTCCGGCTGGTAACGGAACAGGCGACCGAGGTCGAACTTGGCCGTTTCGCCCGGGGCGATGTTGGACGTGCCTGCCGGCCAGCCTTCCTTGCTCTGCAGGACCTTGCCGCTGGCATCCTTCGCTTCGATCCGGATCTGGGCCGCCGAGGCGCTGGTGCAATGGTTGGCCAGTTCGCCGGCGAGGCGCAGGCGCATGGTGGAGCCGGAGGCGGGAACCTGCGGCTTGAATTCGGTGATCGCGAAATCGGTGGGCGAGCAGGCGGCATGGGCAGCCAGCGGCGACAGCAACAGCAGGGCGGAGGCAAGCAGAATTTTCATGGGGACGGATCCATCTGTGAGGGGACGCCGATGTGGGTCGGCATACCCATGGCGGCAGTCCGTCGAAAATCTTTAGCTCTTTTTGCTGGTCGCTTCGGTGGCCGGGGCGCCGTGCTCGATGAACCACAAGCCGGCGAACAGCTTGGGGTCGATCGAATAACCCTCGGCGGCGCGCGCGAACAGCCAGGCACCGGCGTCGCGCCGTGGTACTTCGTGGACGACGATGTTTTCCGTTTCGTCACCGCCGCCGAGGCCGACTTTCTCCAGCTCCCACGCGCGCACGAACGCGATCATCTCGGTACTCATGCCCGAGGACGACGGCCCGGTGTGGATGAACTCCACGCGCTGGCAGCGGTAGCCGGTTTCCTCTTCCAGCTCGCGCTGGGCGGCCAGCAGCGCGCCTTCGTCGGCCTGG
>DATJCF010000144.1:0-16571 GCA_035514935.1 Rhodanobacter sp.
ATCGGCTTCTACGTCAACTGGGACGACAACAGCTACGCCTCGCTGAAGCGCAGCCTGGCGCAACTGGATTGGGTGATCCCGTCGTGGATGAGCCTCAGCGGCCCGGACATGGCGCTGCACACCAGCGTTGATGCCAAGGCGCTCAACGTGATCCGCAAACAGAAACCTTCCACCCCGATCCTGCCGCTGCTGCAGAACGCGGTGGACGGCCAATGGGATGGCGCCGGGCTGGCCCGCCTGCTGGCCGATCCGCCGTTGCGGCAGGCGCGCATCGCGCAGATCGTGGCGTTCCTCGCGGCCAACCATTTCCAGGGTGTGACGGTCGACTTCGAGGAAGTGCCCGATGCCGCGCAAGGCGACCTGAAGACCTTCCTCGGCGAGCTCAACGACGCGTTCGATCCGCACGGCTGGGGCATCGTGCTGTCGGTGCCGTTCGACGACGCCAACTGGGATTACGCCGGCTGCGCCGACATCGTCGACTTCGTGGTGCTGATGGCCTACGACGAACACTGGGCCGGCAAGACCCCGGGCAGCATCGCCGGCCAGCAGTGGTTCGAGGACACGCTCGAAAAACGCATGAAGGACCTGGACCCCGCGCAGACCATCGTGGCGATCGGCAGCTACGGCTACGACTGGTCGCACGGCGACAATGCCGAGGCGCTGACCTTCCAGGACGCGATGGACCGTGCTTCGGACGCACAGGCCGGCATCAGCTTCGACCCCGACACGCAGAACCCGCACTTCTCCTACAACGAGGACGACGGCAGCACGCACCAGGTCTGGTTTCTCGACGGCGTCACCGCGTTCAACCAGATCCACGCCGCCGACGAGTACAAGCCCTATGGCTACGCGCTGTGGCGCCTCGGCTCGGAAGACCCGTCGGTATGGTCGCTGCTCGATCGTCCCTATGGCGCACCAGCGCCCGATCAATTGCGCTCGATCGGCGCGGGCGAGGACATCGACATCGAAGGCCAGGGCGAAGTGCTGGAAATTGCCTCGCAGCCATCGCCCGGCGCGCGCAGCATCGAGGTCGACAAGGACGACGGCAGCATCGACGACGAAAGCTATGCCAGCCTGCCCAGCTCATACGTGATCCAGCGCGCCGGCACGCTGCCGCGCAAGATCGCGTTGACCTTCGACGATGGCCCCGACCCGGAGTGGACGCCGCAGATCCTCGACATCCTCAAGGCCAGGCATGTGCCGGCCACGTTCTTCATCATCGGCGAGAACGCCGAGATGTCGCCGAAGCTGGTGCAGCGCGAAGTCGCCGAAGGCCACGATGTCGGCAACCACACCTTCACCCACCCCAACCTCGGCGAGAGTCCCGCCGGCATCGTGTCGCTGGAGCTCAACGCCACCCAGCGACTGTTCGAGGCGTTGACCGGGCACTCGATGCGCCTGTTCCGCGCGCCCTACTTCGGCGACGCCGAACCGACCACCGCCGACGAGCTGGTGCCGATCCAGATCGCGCAGAAAATGGGCTACCTCTCGGTGGGCCTGCATGTGGACGCCGAAGACTGGCAACGCCCCGGAGTCGATGCGATCGTGAAGAACGTGGTCGCCGGCATCGAAACCACCAATGTCGATCGCAAGGGTCAGGTCGTGCTGCTGCACGACGGCGGTGGCGAGCGATCGCAAACCGTGGCCGCGCTGCCGCGCATCATCGACGGCCTGCGCGCGCAGGGTTACCAGTTCGTCACCGTCTCCGCGCTGGCTGGGCTGACCCAGGCGCAGACCATGCCCGCGATCCAGCCAGGCTCGGTATCGCAATGGGCCGACCGCATGGTGTTCCTGGGGCTGGGCTTTTTCGGCCACTTCATCCGCTGGCTGCTGACCACGGCGATCACGCTCGGCGTGGCAAGGCTGCTGATACTGGGCGGCCTGGCCCTGCTCAACCGCCGCCGCGAAAAGCGGCGCATCGTGCCGATGCCCGGCGACGAGCCGCCGTTGGTGTCGGTGCTGATCCCGGCCTACAACGAGGAAAAGGTGATCGCCAGTTCGATCCGGCAGATCCTCCGCAGCCACTACGCCAACCTCGAGGTGATCGTGGTCGACGACGGTTCGACCGACGCCACCTCCGCCGTGGTGCGCCAGCACTACGCCGACGAGCCGCGCGTGCGCCTGATCATCATCCCCAACGGCGGCAAGGCGCACGCCGTCAACACCGCATTGCGCGAATCCCGCGGCACGGTGGTGGTGGCGCTGGACGCCGATACCCAGTTCGAGCCGGACACCATCCCGCACCTGGTGCGCTGGTTCGCCGACCCGAAAGTCGGAGCCGTGGCCGGCAACGCCAAGGTCGGCAACCGGATCAACCTGATCACCTTGTGGCAGGCACTGGAATACATCACCGCGCAGAATCTTGAGCGCCGCGCGCTGGCCGCACTGGGCGCGATCACCGTGGTGCCCGGCGCCGTCGGCGCGTGGCGCCGCGAAGCGCTGGAGCAGCTCGGCGGCTTTCCCGCCGACACCCTGGCCGAGGATCAGGACCTGACCATCGCGGTGCAGAAAGCCGGCTTCACCACCTTGTTCGACGCCGACGCCATCGCCTGGACCGAAGCCCCCGACACCGCCCGCGGCCTCGCGCGTCAGCGCTTCCGCTGGTCCTATGGCACGCTGCAATGCCTGTGGAAGCACCGCGACGCCACCTTCAATCCGCGCCACGGTTCACTGGGCACGGTGGCACTGCCGCAGGTGTGGCTGTTCCAGATCCTGTTCTCGGTGGTCTCGCCACTGGTCGACCTGGTGCTGGTCTGGCAGATCGTGGCCACCACGCTGGATTACCTGCAGCACCGCGGCCAGTTCGACGACACCAACCTGATCCGCATGCTGGTGTTCTATGCCGCCTTCATGGCCGTCGACCTCGCCGCCTCGGCGCTCGCCTTCGCGATGGAAAAGAAGGAAAAGTGGAGCCTGCTGTGGTGGCTGGTACTGCAGCGCTTCGGCTACCGCCAGCTGATGTACTACGTGGTGGTGCGTTCTGTCTGGACGGCCATCAAGGGCCCGTCGGTGGGCTGGGGCAAGCAGGAGCGCAAGGCGACGGTGAACGCGGGGGCGCAAAGCCCGTAGGAGCGCACCGTGTGCGCGATGGCCTTGCGCGAGTGCCGGGTATCGCAGGAACAAAAGCCCGGCACACCCCGGCCCTGCAGGCTCAACCGCGCACGCGCATCGTCAGCCCCTTGAGGAAATTGCGCAGCATCTGGTCGCCGCACAGCTTGAAGTTCTTGTGGTCGGGCTGGCGGAACAGTGCGCTCAGTTCCGGCTTGGATACCGGCAAGCCGGCGCTTTCGAGAATCTGGTGCATGTCCACGTCTTTCAGCTCGAAGGCGACGCGCAGTTTTTTCAGCACCACGTTGTTGGTGACGCGCTTCTCCGGCGGGCGCGGCGGCTGGCTTTCGTCGCGGCCGCGACGTTGCACGATCAGGCCGTCCAGGAACTGCACGAGCACCTTGTTGCTGCATTCCTCGTAGCCGGGCTCGCCATCCTTCTTCAGGTACGCCTGCACCTGCTCCCGCTCCAGTTCCACCGTCGGGTCGGCCAGGTTCACGAGTTGCGCCACTTTCGCGTCGCTGAGATCGAGCATGTAGCGGATGGCGCGCAGTACGTCGTTGTTGATCATGGGATCGCCGGGGTTTGCGGGGACGCCATGCTACCGCGACCGGGGGCGGCATGGACCTGTTGCCGGCCATTCGGCCGCCCAAAAAGATCACCGATGCACCTCATTCCATGCATACACGAAGCGGCGAATGCACGATGATCGGTGAAATGCCGGCGGCGGTTTACCCGGCCCTTCCCATGGAATACTGCTGATGAAACTCGTGCGTTATGGAAACCCCGGCCGCGAGAAGCCCGGCATGCTGGATGCCGAAGGCCGCCTGCGCGACCTCTCCGCCGCCGTGGCGGATATCGATGCCGCCGTATTGAGCCGCCACGGCCTGCGCCAGCTGGCCGCGCTGGATCCCGGGCGATCGCCGCTGGTCGAGGGCTCGCCCCGCTACGGCACGCCGGTGGCGCAAGTGGGCAAGATGATCTGCGTGGGCCTGAACTACGCCGACCACGCCGCCGAAAGCGGCGCCAGGGTGCCCGAGCAGCCGGTGCTTTTCATGAAAGCCACCAGCGCCATCATCGGCCCCAACGACGACGTGATCCTCCCGCGCGGCTCGGTCAAGACCGACTGGGAGGTGGAGCTGGGCATCGTGATCGGCGATGTCGCCCGCGACGTATCCGTCGACGATGCGCTGAACCACGTGGCCGGTTACACGGTGGTCAACGACTTGTCCGAACGCGAATTCCAGCTGGAACACGGCGGCCAGTGGGTGAAGGGCAAGAGCTGCGACAGCTTCGGCCCGATCGGCCCCTGGCTGGTCACCGCCGACGAAGTGGCCGACCCGCAGAACCTGGCGCTGTGGCTGGAGGTCAACGGCCACCGCTACCAGAACGCCAGCACGCGCACGATGGTGTTCGGCGTGGCGCATCTGGTGAGCTACATCAGCCGCTACATGACGCTGCTGCCCGGCGACGTTATCAGCTCGGGCACCCCGGCCGGCGTGGGCCTTGGCTTGAAGCCGCCTACCTACCTGCGCGCCGGCGATGTGATCGAACTGGGCGTGGAAGGCCTGGGGCAACAACGCCAGCAGGTGCTGGCTCATCCCGCCGACCGTTGAAACGCGCCTTCCCCACTTTCCGTGCCGACGGACGCGGGGCTGACGATCACTTCGGCGCCGACACGTCGTCCACCACGGGCGCGACGTCCAGCGCCGTGCTTTGCGGTGCATTCCAGCCCAACGCGTTGTAGACGTAATAGCGCGCGATGCCGGCGTACTCGTGCAGCGCCAGGTCCGTCAGCACCAGGTTGCTGGCGCTGGGCCACAGGCTGAAGGTGGCGGCGAGGTAATCGGCGCGGACCGGGGTCGGATGGATGCCGAAATGCGCGAAGTACAGCAAACCGCGCTGCAGGTGGAAGCCCGACGTCACCAGCCAGATGCGTTGCGCACCGAGCGCCTGCAACAACGGACGGCTGAACTGCGCGTTCTGCCAGGTGTTGCGGCTGCGCGGTTCCAGCTTCAGATCCGCCGCCGGCACGCCGAGTCGTTGCAGCACCGCGCCGTAGGTCACCGCCAGCGGCGTACCCAGCAGCGAAGGGTCGCCGCCGGTCACCAGCACGGTGCAGCGCCGCGCCGCGCTGGTGCAATCGCGATACATCGTGGCGGCCTGCACGATGCGGCCGTAGGCGGCGAAGCCGGGCTCGACCGGTTCGTCGGGAACCGGCACCGCGCCCGAGGTCAACAGCACGATCGCATTGCCGGGCGCCCATGCCAGCGCCGGTCGCGCCACATACGGCGCCTGCAGCCGCTGCAGCAGGAGCATCGGCAACAAACCGCTGCCCGCCAGCAGAAACAGCGCCAGCGCCAGCGCGACCACGACGCGGCTGCACCGGCGCCAGCGGACCCAACGCAACACGCCGGCAAGCACCAGCGACATGGCAAGAGCAGTGAAGATCATGGCAACCGGCAGCAATCAATCAGCGTCCGATTGTAGGGAAGCTGCGCGCGCACGGCGATCCATCGCCCGCCGCCACGACCCATGACGCGGAATGCATGCGCGACAATAGGCGGATGAGCGAAGCCCTTCACGCCCTCACCGAGCGCTGCCGCCACAGCGAGGAGATCAGGAAAAGCCGCTTCCTGGCCCAGGCCGCGCCCGTCGCCACCGCGGTGCAGGCGCTGGATTTCCTGCGCGAGGTGAGCGATCCCGTTGCCACGCACAACTGCTGGGCCTACCGGATCGGGCAGGAATACCGCTTCAACGATGACGGCGAACCCGGTGGCACCGCAGGCCGGCCGATCCTGCAGGCGATCGAGGGTCAGGGCATCGACAACGTGATGGTCGTGGTTACGCGCTGGTTCGGTGGCACCAAGCTGGGTGCGGGCGGCCTGGTGCGCGCCTACGGCGGTACTGCGGCCGAATGCCTGCGGCTGGCATCCCGCCAACCGATCGTGGCGATGGCGCGGCTCGGCCTGCATTGCGACTTCGCCGAGCTGGCCCTGCTGAAAGCGCGCCTGAAGGAACTGCAGGCCGAGGTCGAGCGGGAAACCTTCGGCGCGGACGGCGTGACCCTGCAACTGCGCCTGCCGGACAGCCGCGTCGCCGAAGCGCAAGCCCGCGTCAACGACATCAGCCGCGGCCGCAGCACGGCCAAGCGCCTTGATTGAAGACGGACAGTACTGCTCCTGCGAATCCCGAATCCCCAATCCCGCCCCCAACCAATTGAATCAACGCCCACACGCCCCACTTCAATGACGGCGTGCCCCGCACGCATCGCCTCCAGCCACTGCGAGATTCCATGAGCGACGCCGCCGAAACGCCGAAACCCTCCCGCCGCATCGGCGCGCTGCGCGAGCTGTGGCCCTTCATCAAACCACACAGGGCATTGGCGTTCGGCTGGCTGTTGTTCCTGGCGCTGTCCTCGGGCGCGTCGCTGGTGTTGCCGATGGCGTTCCGCCACATCATCGACCAGGGCTTCGGCAACTCCAGCCTGGCGGTGATCAACGAAACCTTCCTGGCCATGTTCGGCGTGGCGCTGGTACTGGCCTTCGCCACCGCCGCGCGCTACTTCTGCATCACCCTGCTCAGCGAGCGCGCACTGGCCTCGCTGCGCGATGCGCTGTACGCCCATGTGATCCGCCTGGACGTGAGCTTTTTCGAGAAGGCCCGCGTGGGCGAACTCACCTCACGCCTCAGCGCCGACACCGAAGTGGTACAGGCGCTGGTGGGCTCGGGCGTGTCGGTGGCGCTGCGCAGCGCAGTGATGCTGGTGGGCGCCGCGGCAGCGATGGTGTGGACGGCACCGTCGCTGGCCGGGCTGACCGCGCTGGTGATTCCCGCCGTGATGCTGCCGATCCTGGTGTTCGGCCGCCGCGTGCAGAAACTCTCGCGCGCCAGCCAGGATCGCCTGGCCGACGCCGCCGCCATCGCCAACGAAACACTGAACGCCTCCACCGCGGTGAAGGCGTACGCGCGCGAGGCGATCGAAAGCCACCGCTACTCCGGCGCCATCTTCCGCGCGTTGGCCACCGCGCGCCGTCGCATCGGCATGCGCGCGCTGCTGACGTTGTCGGTGATCGTGCTGGTGTTCGGCGCCATCACCCTGGTGCTTTGGGCCGGCGCCCGCCACGTGCTGGCCGGCACGCTGGATGCCGGTGTGCTGGGTCAGTTCGTGCTGTATGCGATCTTCGCTGCCGGGTCGGTAGCCGGCCTGTCGGAAGTGTGGGGCGACGTGCTGCGCGCGGCCGGCGCGATGGAACGCATCGGTGAGCTGCTGGCCGAGCGCTCCGGCGTCACCGCACCCGCGCAGCCGCTGGCCCTGCCCAGCCCGATGCGCGGCACGCTGCAGTTCGACAACGTCACCTTCCATTACCCCACCCGGCCGAATGCCGCGGCGCTGGAAAATTTCACGCTGGACGTACAACCCGGGGAAACCGTGGCCCTGGTCGGCCCTTCCGGCGCGGGCAAGAGCACCGTCTTCGCCATGCTGCTGCGCTTCTACGATCCGCAATCGGGCACGGTGAAAATCGACGGCATCGACCTGCGCGCGCTGGCCCTGCCCGACCTGCGCGGCGCCATTGCCCTGGTGCCGCAGGAAACCGTGATCTTCAGCGGCAGCGCCGCCGACAACATCCGCTTCGGTCGACAGGATGCCGGGGATGCGGAAGTCGTCGAAGCCGCCAGGGCGGCCGAAGCGCACGAGTTCATCAGCGCGCTGGACAACGGCTACGAAGCCGAGATGGGCGAGCGTGGTGTACGCCTCTCCGGCGGTCAGCGACAGCGCGTGGCCATCGCCCGCGCGATCCTGCGCGACGCGCCGCTGCTGTTGCTGGACGAAGCCACCTCGGCGCTCGACGCGCAATCCGAAGCCGCCATCCAGCAAGCGCTGGAGCGCCTCGAAAAAGGCCGCACCACCCTCGTCATCGCCCATCGCCTGGCCACCGTGCAACGCGCCGACCGCATCGTGGTGATGGACGGCGGCCGCATCGTGGCACAAGGCACGCACGAGAGCCTGCTGGCCGAAGGCGGCTTGTATGCGGAGTTGGCGCGGCTGCAGTTCGTGGCGTAAGGATCGTGCAACCCGCCGCCACGAAGCGTCACGCGGCGCGGCTTACGCCAACCATTGATGCCGTCGGCCGGGCTCGCCGTCACCGCTCTTCCGCACGGTGGCAAACCGCCTCGACCTTGTTGCCCTCGGGATCCAGCAGGAACGCGCCGAAGTACGCTTCGTGATAATGCGCACGAAGGCCCGGCGCGCCGCTGTCTTCCCCGCCGTGACGGAGACCGGCCTCATGGAAGGCCCGCACATGCGCGCGACTGGTCGCCTTGAAACACCAGTGACGGCGAGGGTCGGCCGCGGCGCTTTCCGAGGCGTAGACCGCCAGACAGGTGTGCAAGTCTTCGTCAGCATTGCAACGGGCACCGTAACCCAGCGCATCCTCGCGATCGTAGACCTTGGCGGCGTCGAGGGCGCTCATGACGGCATCGTAGAACGGGCGACAACGCGCCAGGTCCTTGACCGTGATGGAGACGTGGTCGAGCAAAAACATGGCGACTCCCGTTGGCACTGAAGCAGCGCAGTGTGCCACTCCCGTTTCGTGCATCGCCAGTCGGCTTTCAGCCCGCAGCAGCCCGGCACGATATCCTCATGCGCTGACCCGTTATCCGGCACCGCCATGTCCATCATCCTCACCGCCTTCGCCCGCACCCGTCTGTTTCCGCGCGACCGCCGCCCCAGCGCCATCCAGGATTGCGGCGCCGAGGCGTTCGAGCAGCACCTCAACACCGAGGCGCCGCTGAAAGTTCTGGACGGCTATGCGCCCTTCTGCAAGCTGCATGTGCACCGCAACTGGACCCACACGCGCTGCACCGCCACGCCCATCACCGATGCGAACCTGCATCTGTTGCGCTCGGCGTACGAGGCACGCAGCCGGGATGAACTGCCGGTTCTGGTGCGCTGGTTCGAAGGCATCGATCCACCGGTTGCCAACTACCTGCTGCCGATCCTATACAGCCGCGAACAACTCGCCAGGGAAGGCTCGCCCATCGACGCTGACTGGGGCGTGGTCGGCTGCCTCTACACCACCGAGCCGGAAGAGATCCCGATGGTGCCGATCACCATGCTGCGCAATGCGCTGGGCGTGGCCGAAGGCGGTTCCGGCGTACCGCTGGATCGCGAGGCGTATCGACGTGCGGTGGCGTTCTGGGATGCACACGCGAACTGGCGTGGGTGAACGCCCGGACGTGGCGACGGTTTCGGACGTATTTACTGCCCAAACCGTTCGCGTCGGATATCCCATCGTGCGACACACCACGATTTCGCCATTGGGCTCATGTGTTGAACTATCTGTTCCCGATAACGTCGTAACGCGAAGTATCGATATTGTTTATGATGCGGGAGAGGGGGGGAATTCCATTACAGTCGAAATCCGTGCAACGGCCCATGAAGATCTTGCACGGCCGCGCACCGCATGTGTAACGCCCAGTCACCCCCTCATCGCGGCTTGACCCCTGCTTTCATCCGCTGATGCATAGAAAATTGAGCCCAGGGAGTTTCAATTCGCATTCACCAGATGCAATTCCATGTCCATAGGAATCGGAGGATATACAGTGCTCAAGACCAAAATTGTTCTAGTACTCGCAGCAGTTTCCGTGACAGTTGGATGTTCGCCCAAATATCAGGTCAAGCTTGATTCGAAACCACAAAGCGCCATGGTCGTTTGCAATGGGGCCGATCAGGGCTATGCGCCAGTGACGTTGCCTTACAACACCGTCCCACACGAGACCTATGTCGATGCGAGCAACTGCAGCGCCGTCTGGTCCAGCGGAGTCAAGGCAACCTACCCTGCAAAGGTGGAGGTCTCTTCCGGAGGCCAGGCCGGGTTCACGCTGGTGAGGCCGGAGGGTCCAGGTTCCGAGAAGGATGAGAAGTTCAATCGGAAAATCCAGGCGATAAAAAGGGAAACCAAGCGAACCCCAGGCATGGATCCGAAGCCCATGAAAGAACATCCACGCCCAATGATGTGTTCTTCGGTAGGCGGCCAGGAAACCTGTTTGTAATCCGCCGCAGGTTGAACTTCGGAGGTGGAGATCGTTCACGCGGGAGCTGGCCATTCGTTCAGAACGGACGGCCAGTCCCGCTGCTGCCAGACTCCCTCACGAGTCACGTCGTCTGGTTTCAGTGCGCCACCCGCTTTCCCTCCACATCCACCGCTTGCTTGACGGCCGCCACGAAGTCACGCCGTGCGGCAACCAGCGCGTCGGACATGGCGTGCGGCCAGGCGCCCACCTGGGCAATCACCAGTTGGCGCGCGGGATCGACGTAGATCATCTGGCCGAAGATGCCGATGGCGGCATAGCTGCCATCGGTATCCGTCCACCACAGATAACCGTAGCCACGGTCCGGCGCGTCGACGCTGGCCTGACGCTGCAGCGCGCCCTTGAGCCAGGTCGACGCCACCACCGACTTGCCGTCGATGCGACCGCCATCGAGCATGAACTGCCCCATCCGCGCGTAGTCGCCCAACGTGGCCGAGAGGCCGCTGCCGCCGGTGTCGCTGCCATCGCATTCGTCCTTGACCCAGGTGGCATCGGACGCCATGCCGTACGGCTTCCAGATCGTCTGCGACAGGTACGCCGCCAGCGAGCGACGCGTGGCACGCTGCACCAGGATGCCGAGCAGGTCGGTTTCGGCGGTGTTGTAGTTCCAGTGCGTGCCGGCGGGCCATTGCCGCGGCTGTTTGCGCAAGTACGTCAACACATGCGCCTGGCCGTCGACGCAGGCACCGAGATACATCTGCGCCACATCCGATTGGGGATCGGCGTAATCCTCGTTCCACTGCACGCCGGAGGTCATCGTCAGCAATTGCTGCACGGTGACGTCGGCGTAGGCGCTGTCACGCAATTCGGGGATATAGGTGCCCAGCGTGTCGTGCAGGCTGCGGATCTCGCCGCGCTGAAGCGCGATGCCCAACAAGGTGGAGGTGACCGACTTGGCGACCGAGAACGACTCCCACCGCTGCTGCGGCCCGAAACCCAGCCCGTAGCGCTCGAGACGAACGCGCCCGTGCTGCAACACCATCACGCCGGCGATGCGGTACTGCTCCATGTAGCTCGCCAGCGCCGTGGAACCAGGTGACAGCGGCTTGCCCAGTGGAAGTTCGTGAACATGTGTGCCACGCGCCGCAAGATCACTGGGAAACAGCTTGGCCATCTGGCGGAACTGCGCCTCGCGCTGCCCTTGCGGCCAGAACAGCACCTGCTCGCGCTGCTGGCCGATGGTGGGTGCCGTCTGCGCGACCACAGTCGATGGCAGCGAGACGGCCACGCAAAGTGC
This sequence comes from Rhodanobacter sp., assembly GCA_035514935.1. Taxonomy (GTDB): domain Bacteria; phylum Pseudomonadota; class Gammaproteobacteria; order Xanthomonadales; family Rhodanobacteraceae; genus Rhodanobacter. Next base: position 11,381 of record DATJCF010000144.1, read on the forward strand.
GGCGGCAGTGAGGCGGAGAAAGATGTAGCGAAACATGGTGATGGCTGACGCGATGGCGGAGCCGCTATTTTACCGGCCCGCAACGCGCGATATACCGGCGTGACAACAACCGGGTTTCACATCCCGACGACGTTGGCGCGGCGGCCTTCACGCTGCATTCCGCGCAAGATGGTTCGATCAAGAACTTGCGAGGCTGCATTCCGCGCAAGATGGTTCGATCAAGAACTTGCGAGGTGGTTCTGTAGCGCCCCCGTGGCCTGGACGATGCCGGCTGGTCGGCCCGCCATGCAATGCCAACCCGAGAAGGAGTTATCCATGATCAAGCGCACACTTCCCCTGCTGATTGGACTGTCAGTTTGCAGCGTGGCCCTGGCGCAGGAGCCACCCGTGGCCAAGCAATCGCGGCCCACGACCACCCAGACCACCACTACCGCGTCCACCTGGAGCACCACACCGCCCGCCGGCGCGTTGAGCGAGGAGGCCATCAAGACGGCCGTTGCCAACGCCGGCTACAAGGAGGTCAAGGACCTGGAATTCAAGGACGGCGTGTGGCGCAGCGAAGCGCGTGGCGGCAACAAGCAGTGGGTGAAGATCGCGGTGGGGCCGGAGACCGGCAGGGTCTACGTCAGCGACGCGCCCTCCAAACTCAACGAGGACGAGGTGAAAGCCAAGCTGGCCGCCGCGGGCTACGAAAAAGTCCACGACGTGGAATACGAACACGGCCTGTGGAGCGCTGACGCCTCCACCCAGCACGGCACCGCCGTCGATCTGCTGGTCGATCCGGGTGATGGCAGCATCGTGGCCAAATCGCGCGACTGATATCGCGTCACCCGCATAAAGGAAAGCCCGGCGCAGCATGGCCGGGCTTTCCTGCTTCACGTCGACGGCTGCGGTGATTCCGCCGCCGTCACGTTTGTTCGCCTCAGAGCAACTGCAGCATCACGATCGACTTGGCCGGCAGCGCGACCTTCAACTGGTCACCCTGCACGCGCGCGCCGTTGAACGCCGCCGGCTTCACTGCGTCAGGCTGATCGAAGGTATTGCGCGAGGTGATCTTCGGTGCGGTGAGGATCTGCCCGCTGACACCCTTCGCTTGCAGGCCCTGCACCTTCACCTGCACCTGCGCGGCGCGATTCGGGTCGAGGTTGGTCAGCGCCACGTAGACATGGCCGTCCTTCGCCCGCACCGCGGAGCCGTGCACCTCGGGTACCGAGAAGCCATCGAGCGTGTACTTCGGCGTGTCGAGCTGCAACGGCAACTCGGTAGCGTCCTGGTACGGCAGGTACATGGCGAACACGTGGTACGTGGGCGTCAGCAGCATGCGCGGGCCGTCGGTGAGGATCATCGCCTGCAGCACGTTGATCATCTGCGCGATGTTGGCCATCCGCACGCGGTCGGCGTGGTGGGTGAAGATGTCCAGCGTCAGTGAGGCCACCAGCGCATCGCGCAACGTGTTCTGCTGCTGCAGGAAGCCGGGGTTGCTGCCCGGAAGCGGCGCATACCAGGTGCCCCATTCGTCCACCACCAGGGCTACTTTCTTTTCCGGGTCGTACTTGTCCATCACCGCGCTGTGGCGGGTGATCAGGTCATCCATCCGCAGTGCTTCGGACAAGGTCTGGATCCAGCCCTTGTTGTCGAAATCGGTGGACGATTGGCTCGGCGGCCAGCCACCGGCCACGGTGTAGTAGTGCATGCTCAGGCCGTCCATGAACTTGGCGGCCTCCCGCATCATCACCTCGGTCCAGTGATAGTCGTCGCCGTTGGCGCCGGGCGCGATCTTCAACATGGTCTCGCCGGCGGGCACCTTCACGAAGGTCTGGTAGCGCCGGTACAGGTCCGCCGCGTACTCCGCGCGCATGTTGCCGCCGCAACCCCACAGTTCATTGCCGATACCGAACAGCGGCACTTTCCAGGGCTTTTCGCGGCCGTTGGCGACGCGCTCCCGGGCCAGTGTCGACTTGCCCGTGGCGGTCATGTACTCGGCCCACTGCGCCATTTCCTCCGGCGGTGCGTTGCCCACGTTGCCGGCCACATAGGCCTCGCTACCGATAAGCTCCACGAAGTTCATGAACTCGTGCGTGCCGAACGCATTCGATTCGGTTACGCCGCCCCAGTTGGTGTTGACGCTGGTGGGGCGTTTGCTCTTCGGGCCCACGCCGTCGCGCCAGTGGTATTCATCCGCGAAACAACCGCCGGGCCAACGCACGTTGGGTACGTGCAAGGCTTTCAGCGCCGCGACCACATCGTTGCGATAGCCGTCCGTATTCGGGATGGACGAATCCGGTCCGACCCACAGGCCGCCGTAGATGCCTGTGCCCAGGTGTTCTGCGAACTGGCCGAACAGATGGCGCGAAACCACCGCGCCGGGCTTGCCGGCATCCAGCGCGCCGTGCACCGATACATCGGCGGCCACGGCCTGCCCCATACCCAGCGTCATCAGGATCGACAACGAAAAGCGGCGCCAGTGTCGTGCAGGTTTTTGTGACATTGCGGAGGTCTCCCCTTTGAGTCAGTGCGGCGAGCGCACGGGCTTGAAAAAAGTCGGCGATGCGGGCGCCGCTCAGAGCCGCCCGCTCCCAACCGTTCACGCTGAGCGTAGCCTGCGCGGCAGGCGAAGTCGAAGCCCCCAGGACGCAGGCTTCCGCAGCCGCTCAATCCTCCAGCAGATCCAGATCGCGCACGGCACCCTTGTCGGCGCTGGTCACCAGCTTGGCGTACGCCTTCAGCGCGGCGCTGACCTTGCGCTTGCGCGGCAATGCCGGCCGCCAGCCCTTCGCCGCCTGCGCCACACGTCGGCGTTCCAGCTCCTCGTCGCTGACCTCGAAACGCACGATGCGGTTGGGGATGTCGATCACGATGGTGTCGCCCGTCTGCACCAGGCCGATGTTGCCGCCCTCGGCCGCTTCGGGCGACACGTGGCCGATCGACAAGCCGGCGGTGCCGCCGGAGAAACGGCCGTCGGTGATCAGGGCGCACGCCTTGCCCAGCCCTTTGGATTTCAGGTAGCTGGTCGGGTACAGCATCTCCTGCATGCCGGGTCCGCCGCGCGGACCTTCGTAGCGGATGATGACCACATCGCCCGCTTTCACCATGCCACTGAGGATGGCCGCCACCGCTGCATCCTGGCTTTCCAGCACCACTGCGGGGCCGCTGAAGGCGAGGATGCTCTTGTCGACGCCGGCGGTTTTCACGATGCAGCCGCGCTCGGCGAGGTTGCCGTAGAGCACGGCCAGGCCGCCGTCCTGGCTGTAGGCAAATTCGCGCGAACGGATGCAGCCGGCCTCGCGGTCGGTATCCAGGTCGTCGTAGCGGCAGCTCTGCGAAAACGCGGTCTGGGTGCGGATGCCCGCCGGACCGGCGCGGAAAAACTCCTGCACGGCGGCATCCTTCGTGCGCGCCACATCCCACGTGTCCAGCGCCTCGGCCAGCGACGGGCTGTGCACGGTGGGGACGGACGTATCGAGCAGGCCCGCGCGATCCATCTCGCCCAGGATCGCCATCACGCCACCGGCGCGATGCACGTCCTCGAGGTGGTAACTGCTCGACGGTGCCACCTTGCACAGGTTGGGTACCTTGCGCGAGAGCCGGTCGATGTCGCTCATGGTGAAATCGACGCCACCCTCCTGCGCCGCCGCCAGCAGATGCAGCACGGTGTTGGTCGAGCCGCCCATCGCGATATCCAGCGACATCGCATTCACGAACGCCGCCTTGCTGGCGATAGTGCGCGGCAGTGCGCGCGCATCGTCCTGCTCGTAGTAACGGCGGGCCAGCTCGACAATCGTGCGACCGGCCTTGCGGAACAATTGCTCGCGATCGGCATGCGTGGCCACCAGCGAGCCGTTGCCCGGCAACGACAGGCCCAGCGCCTCGGTGAGGCAGTTCATCGAATTGGCGGTGAACATGCCCGAGCACGAGCCGCAGGTGGGACAGGCGGAACTCTCGATGGCCAGCACGTCGGCGTCGGACACGCTGTCGTCGGCGGCAGCCACCATCGCGTCGATCAGGTCCAGCGCGACCTCCTTGCCGGCCAGCTTGGTCTTGCCCGCTTCCATCGGGCCACCGGAAACGAACACCACCGGGATGTTCAGCCGCAGCGCCGCCATCAGCATGCCGGGGGTGATCTTGTCGCAATTGGAAATGCACACCAGCGCGTCGGCGGTATGGCCGTTGCACATGTACTCCACGCTGTCGGCGATGATGTCGCGCGATGGCAGGCTGTAGAGCATGCCGTCGTGGCCCATCGCGATACCGTCGTCGACGGCGATGGTGTTGAACTCCTTGCCGACGCCGCCTGCGCGCTCGATCTCCTCGATCACCAGTTGGCCCATGTCCTTCAGGTGCACGTGGCCGGGCACGAACTGGGTGAACGAGTTGGCCACCGCGATGATGGGTTTCTGGAAATCGCCATCCTTCATGCCGGTGGCGCGCCAGAGCGCGCGGGCACCGGCCATGTTGCGGCCGGCGGTGCTGGTACGGGAACGATAGGCAGGCATGGAAGGTTTCCCCTGTGGCGATGGCTGATGGGCGAACGCCCATTCTGCTTGGCGCACCCCATACCGTCCAATACAATACGGACAGACCATCCATACGGTATGCGAATAGTGGAACTGCGCCAGCTTCGCTACTTTGCCGCCATCGTCGAGGAAGGCGGTTTCTCCCGTGCCGCCGAAAGGCTGCACGTATCGCAGCCGCCGTTGTCGACCCAGATCCGGAATCTGGAGAACGAACTGGGCGTGCAACTGCTGGAGCGCAGCAATCGCGGCGTGGTGCTGACCGCGGCGGGCGCGGTGTTCTACGACGAAGTGAAGGTGGTGCTGGCGCGGCTGGAGCATGCCCGGGTGAAGACGGTGCAGACCGAGCGCGGCGACATCGGCATGCTTTCCATCGGCTTCGTGTCGATCGCCGATTACGGCATCCTGCCGCCGGCCCTGAAAAACTTCCGCGCCCGCTTTCCGCTGGTGGAAGTGCAGCTGCACGAGTTGACGACGGATGCACAGATCCGCGAATTGCGCGCGGCGCGGCTCGACCTGGGCATCGCCCTGGCACCGGTCAACGAGCCGGACCTGGCATTCAAGGGCGTGATGCGCGAGAAGCTGGTGCTCGCCGCGCCCGCTGGCGATCCCGCGGCGAAAGGCGACGGGCCGATCAGTCTGCGCAGCCTGTCGAAGGCCAGCTTCATCGTGCCGCCGCG
>DATJCF010000145.1:0-10289 GCA_035514935.1 Rhodanobacter sp.
GCAGCGGCAAGCTGGCGCAACTGCTCGGTGACGCCGCGTGAGCGACGATCGACTGGCCGAGTTCACCGCCTTCCGCCAGCGCATGAACGAGCGCATCCTGGCCGAGGACAACCAGGTCGTGCGGCGCTTCTTCGCGCTGGATACGCAAACCTACAAAGCCGGCGCGCTGGACGTGAAGACCAAGGAGATGCTGGGCCTGGTCGCGTCGCTGGTGCTGCGTTGCGATGACTGCATCAGCTACCACGTGGCCCAGTGCAAGGAAGCCGGCGTGGAGCGCGATGCGTTTTTCGAGGTGTTCAGCGTGGGCCTCGTGGTGGGCGGATCGATCGTGATCCCGCACCTGCGACGGGCGGTGGATCTGCTCGACCAGCTGGAGCAGGGCAGCGCCGACACCGGCGCCACGGGTTGCCCCGACCACGCCTGACCCTGCGGGATCATGCAACGCTGCGTGCGAGTATTTTCAAGGCGCTGTACCTGCTTCGCGCTGGTGGCGGCCACTCCCATCAGCGATAATTGATGGGTTTCACGCGACGTTCGGTCCGGATGTCGCGTATCCCCATTCGAAGGAGTTTCCCCCATGAGCAACACAATCGCGGTGATCCCGGGCGACGGTATCGGTCCCGAGATCATGACCGCCACCTTGCGCGTGCTCGACGCGCTGGACTGCGGCCTGAAGTACGAGTTTGTCGATGCCGGCATGGTTGCGCTGGACAAGCATGGCGATCTGCTGCCCAAGGCCACGCTGGACAGGATCGCCGAGCACAAGGTCGCGCTGAAAGGCCCGCTGACCACGCCGATCGGCGGCGGCTTTACCTCGGTCAACGTGACCTTGCGCCGCCACTTTGACCTGTACGCGAACGTGCGCCCGGCGGTGAGCTTTCCCGGCACCAAGTCGCGCTACGAGAACATCGACATCATCACCGTGCGCGAAAACACCGAGGGCGCGTATCGCTCCGAAGGCCAGACCCTTTCCGAGGATGGCGAGATCGCCGAGTCGGTGGCGCGCAACACGCGCAAGGGCAGCAGCCGCATCGTGCGCTACGCGTTCGAGCTGGCCGTGAAGAAAGGCCGCAAGAAGATCACCGCGGTGCACAAGGCGAACATCCTGAAGACCAGCTCGGGCCTGTTCCTCAGCGTGGCGCGCGAGATCGCCAAGGAATACCCGCAGATCGAATTCAACGAAATGATCGTGGACAACACCTGCATGCAGCTGGTGATGCGCCCCGAGCAGTTCGACGTGATCGTCACCACCAACCTGTTCGGCGACATCCTGTCCGACCTGTGCGCCGGCCTGGTCGGTGGCCTGGGCCTGGCGCCGGGTGACAACATCGGCGAGCACGCGGCGATCTTCGAAGCCGTGCACGGCTCGGCGCCCGACATCGCCGGCAAGGGCATCGCCAACCCCTGCGCGCTGCTGCTGGCTGCGGCCGACATGCTCGACTACCTGGACATGGTGGCCAAGGGCGACCAGCTGCGCCTGGCGATCCGCGACACCATGACGAATGACCGCGACAGCGTGACGCCGGACCTGGGCGGCAAGGGCAGCACCGACAGCTTTGCCGATGCGATCGCCCGCCGCGTGAAGATCTGAGCGTTCCGCTGAGCTACACCCGACGGCCGCGGCATCGTCCGCGGCCGTTTGGTTTGCGGCTTGGCCGCCGTCAACCGAGCCCGTCGGCAAAGCCGCGCCGCCAGCTGGGGTAGGTCGGCTGCCATCCGAGTTCGCGCTTCGCCTTGGCGTTCGAGCCGCCACGGATCTTCGTCATCATGGACACGCCGCCCTCGCCGATCGCAAACCTGGCCAGCCACGCAGGCACCCTGTGCGGCGACCTTGCGCCAACGGCCTCCGCCAACGCCGGCAACCACGTGGCCACAGGAGCGGGCTCGTCGTCGACGATGTTGTAGATTCCTGGGCGGCCGCGCGAGATGGCGGCGATGGTCGCGCCGGCCGCATCGCTGACATGAATGAAAGACCAGATGCCGGCGCCGTCGCCGACGATCGGAATTTTCCGTGTCCGCACGAGCCCGACCGTCGAACCATGTTGCGAAATGCCCGTGCCCGGTCCGTAAAGGAAGCCATAGCGCAGGGCGATCGCCTCGAGGTCCCTCGCCCCTTGCACCGCGCCCTCGAGGTACCGCAATGCCGCCAACGTCTCGCTGAAGGCTGCCGGCGGATTCGGGTCGAGGGGATCCTCTTCGGTCTTGACCGGGCCGCCCTCGCGGGCGAATGGCCATCCGCAGAAGCTCTGCGCGATGAATCGACGCGTTCCTGCCCTGCGCGCTGCCGCCAGCATCACGTCCGTGGCCTCGGTGCGGAAGCGGTTGGTCAACGCGAAATTCCGGTCGAATTTCCTGAGGTCGAGTGCCGCGGGGATCGCGGTCAGCTGGTGGATTATCACCTCCGGCCGGGTGTCGAGGATGACCTTCGTCAACTCTTCCTTGTTCAGCACATCGGCCAGCACAACCTCCGCACCGAGCGCCCTGAACGGCGCGGCCTTGCGCGAGCTGCGGCCGAGCGCGACCACCTGGTGCCCACTGTCGATCAGTAGCGGCACCAGGCTTTTGCCGATGGCGCCGGTGCCGCCGGCGACGAATATCTTCATTGGCCGACCTCCGTTGTGCATGACAGGCGCGACGGCGTGGAGTTCAACCGGGTGTCCCGGCGGGCCTCACATCTCGTTCCAGCGGTAGACCAGGCCGTAGAGATGAACAAGCCCGATGGCCAGGCAGATACCGGAAGACACCGCCCAGAAGATGGCCGAGTTGCCCGGGAATCTGCGCTGGAGGAAGGGAACGGCAAAGGCCCGGGCCAGATAGACGGCGCTGATGACCAGCAGAGCCGGCCTGGTCAGCGGCAGGCGAACGATGACTCCGGCGCCCGACAACGCATAGGCGGCCCCGGCCATCAGCATGCCGGCTACGGCGAGGGTGACGAACGTGGGCTGGAGCTTGCCGGCCTGGACGGACCGGGCCAGCTTTTCGCCCGCACCCATGAAGCGGTAGGCAGGCGGACCGATGGCGATGCATGCGAGGTGCGCCATCGCGGCCAGTGCGTTGAGAATGGCAGCAGCAATCAGGGCTTGAGTACCTGGACCGAGCGCATCCATGGGAATGGCCTGGCTGACGTGTTCGCCATCATCGTTGCAGCGAATGGAGTGTTTCGACGGCGGAGCTGCGGTGCTCCCGGCGCGCAAGTCGCGGTGTTGCAGGAGCCCGCGGGTATTGCTGCGGTGCCTATCCGCCAGCGGATAGACACCACGTTCCTGGCGTCGGTCCGTTGGCGGAAGATCAATGGGCGCCGGGCTTGTAGTGGCCGGGCTCCGCGCGCGAAGGGATGGCGATGCGGTTCCAGCTGTTGATCAGGATGACCGCCATGTTGAGGTCGATCAGCTGGTTTTCGTCGAACTCGGCGCGAACCTGTTCGTAGACGTCGTCGGGCACGCCGTGGACCGGGTCGAGCCGGGTTACCGCTTCGCACCAGGCCAGCGCGGCGCGCTCGCGCGGGGTATAGAACGGCGCTTCGCGCCAGGCCTGCAGTACATACAGGCGCTGTTCGGTTTCACCGGCGGCGCGGGCGTCCTTGCTGTGCATGTCCAGGCAGTAGGCGCAGCCGTTGAGTTGCGATGCGCGCATCTGTATCAGTTCGATCAGGCTTTGCTCCAGGCCGGACTGCTTGATGTAGTCGACCAGGGCGAGCAGGGGCTTGATGGCTTCGGGACGCTTGTAGGTATTGAAACGGGACACGGTTTATTCCTCTTTTGAGCGTGGCCGGGAGTGGCCATTCAATGCAAGGACGTGGCAGCCGCCGCTTTCGTGACAGCCGCCAGCCGCGCCAGCTTGCCGGGGTGGCGCAGCGCGTGGATCGCGGTGATGCGCTCGCCATCGGTGTCGATCCAGCTGGCGGAAATCAGTACGCCGGCCTGCCAGCTGAGCAGTGCCGGCAAGCCGTTGAGCTGGCGGATTTCATGGCGTACGTCATGGCCTTGCTGCTGCAGCGCAATCTGCAGGTACAGCCGCGACAGCCGCTCGGCACCGTACAGCGGACGCAGCGTGGCCCGCGCCAGGCCGCCGCCGTCGGAAACGTGCATCGCATCCTCGGCGAACAATGCGCGCAGCGTGGCCGCATCGGGCTGTTGCAGCGCCTGCATGAAACGTTGCATCAGGCGTTGCTGGGTCGCGTGGCTCGTGGTCGCCTGCCGCGGCCGATCCTGGCGCAAGCGCAGCTTCGCCCGGTGCACGCGCTGGCGGCAGGCGTCCTCGCTGATGTCCAGCATGGCCGCGGTTTCCGCATGGCTGTAGTCGAACACTTCGTGCAGCAGGAACGCGGCGCGTTCGTCCGCGCTGAGGCGTTCCAACAGCAGCAGAAAGGTGAGGGTGAGGCTTTCGGCGCGCTCCAGTTGCGCCTCCGGTTGCTCGGATTCGGCGATCGCCGGCTCCGGCAGCCACGGCCCGGGATAATGCGCGCGTTCGGCCTTGGCGCGGCGCAGGCGATCGAGCGCGATGCGCGTGGTCACGGTGACCAGCCAGGCCTCGGGATCGTCCAGCGCATCGGCGTCCTGCGCGTGCCAGCGCAACCAGGCATCGTGCAGCACATCCTCGGCGTCGCTTGGCGCGCCAAGCATGCGATAGGCCAGCCCGAACAGGCGCGAACGGTGTTGCTGGAACAGGGCGGTATGCGGATCCACGACGTTCTCCATGGCGATATCCGGCAAGGACGCGCGAGCCCGGTCCGATGTGACTGCTCAAGACGCCATGGATGACGAAATCACGTGCCGATCGCTAGCCGAAAAACGGCCATGGCGCCAGGAAGATCAGCCATATCAGGAACAGGATGCCGACGTACTTGGCGGCCTTGTACAGCGTCCGGTGGCGTCGCTTGAACTCCACCTTCCAGCGATGGCCAGCGCCCTTGCGCTGGCTGAGCGCGTACAGGCGGTTCACGAAGCCGGTTTTCTCGGCGCCCGCGTCGCTGTTTGGCGAGGCGGTGATCTTGCCCATGAACGCCCCGACGCGATGGTTGATCGCGCTCATCCAGCGCGTGCGCAACGGGCGTTCGACATCGGCGAACAGGATGACGCGGGTCTGGTCGGTCTTGTTTTCCACCCAGTGCACGAAGGTTTCGTCGAACACCACGTCCTTGCCGTCGCCCCAGGCGTGCTCCTCGCCATCGACGAAGATGCGGCAGTCGCGCGAGTTCGGCGTGATCAGGCCGAGGTGGTAGCGCAGCGAGCCGGCGAACGGGTCGCGGTGCGGATTGAGTTTGCTGTTGGGCGCCAGCGTGGCGAACATCGCCGCCTTGATGCCGGGGATGGCGTTGAGCAGTTCCACCGTCTTCGGGCACAGCGCCTGGGCCGAGGCCAGCGGCTCGCCGTACCACTTCAGGTAGAAACGCTTCCAGCCCTGCTTGATGAAGCTGTTGAAGCTGGCGTCGTTGTTGGCCGTGGTGCCGCGGATATGGCCGGCGTCGGTCAGGGCCAGCGCCTCGTCGCGAATGGTCCGCCAGTTGGCCTGCAGCAGATCCAGCTCCGGAAAGCCGCGGCGATCCAGGATGGGTTTCGCAGGCACCGCGGAGAACGCGTACATCAGCAGGTTATACGGCGCGAATACCGCCGAATGGTCCACCAGTTGACGATCGAAGCGCAGCCGCACGCGCCCGCGCAGGTGCACCAGCAGCACGCACAAGGCGAAGAATATGAATACGGCGAGCAGAATGAGGCGGGGCGTGAGGATCATGGCGACGCGAGCAGCCGTGGCAGGGATTTCGGAGCCCCCATTCTACGCGTTTGCCGCCCCGGCCTCCGGCCGTCAGACGATTCCCTGCGCGGCGTTCCGCCGCGCAGGGTCAACCGCAGGAGGATTTAGCGACGAAGCGTGGCTTTCATGCTTTTCCGAATCACCAATCCCGAATCCCAAATCCCGGCCTACAGCGTTTCCGCCGCGAAATCCGCCAACCGCGAACGCTCACCACGCCGCAAGGTGATGTGCGCCGAATGCTCCCATTGCTTGAAGCGGTCCACCGCGTAGGTGAGACCGGAGGTGGTTTCGGTGAGGTAGGGCGTGTCGATCTGCTCGACGTTGCCCAGGCAGACGATCTTGGTGCCGGGGCCGGCGCGGGTGATCAGGGTTTTCATCTGCTTCGGCGTGAGATTCTGCGCTTCGTCGATGATCAGGTAGCGCGAAAGGAAGGTGCGCCCGCGCATGAAGTTCAGCGAGCGGATCTTGATGCGCGAGGCCAGCAGGTCGTTGGTGGCCTGACGACCCCAGCTGCCACCATCCTCGGGGTTGGCCAGCACTTCCAGGTTGTCGGTGAGCGCGCCCATCCAGGGCGTCATCTTTTCCTCCTCGGTGCCGGGCAGGAAGCCGATGTCCTCACCCACCGACACCGTGGCGCGGGTCATGATGATCTCGCGGTAGCGCTGCTGGTCCATCACCTGGGCCAGCCCGGCGGCCAGTGCCAGCAGTGTCTTGCCGGTGCCGGCGTTGCCTAGCAGGGTGACGAAATCGATATCCGGGTCCATCAGCGCGTTGAGGGCGAAATTCTGCTCGCGATTGCGCGCGCCGATGCCCCACACATGGTGGTTGGCGTGCGAGTGGTCATCCAGCAGCACCAGCGTGGCGGTGTCCTCGCCGACTTCCAGCACGCGCAGCTCGATGCCGCCTTCGCCCGGCATGTACAGGCATTCGTTGGGATACCACTCCTCGCTTTCGTGGCGGTCGAGGCGGTAGTAGGTGCGCCCGCGTTCGGTCCACGATTCCACTTCCGGGTGCTGGTCCCAGAAGTCTTCCGGCAACGCGTCCACGCCGTTGTAGAGCAGCGAGAAATCATCCAGCGCGCGATCGTTCTCGTAATCCTCCGCGGTGATGCCCTGGATGCTGGCCTTGATCCGCAGGTTGATGTCCTTGGTCACCAGGATCACGGTGCGGTCGGGATGCTGCTCGTGCAGCTCGATCACCGCGGCCAGGATCTGGTTGTCCGCCTTGCCGTGGCCGTTGCTGATGCGCTGCTGGAAATACAGCCGGCCCACCGCCGAACCGCGCTTCAGCTTGATGCCGGCGGGGTTGGTCAGTTCCAGCCCATCGGCCAGGTCGTGCTGTTTGCCGCGCTCGATCAGCTCATTGAGGAAGCGGCTGACCTGGCGGCCATTGCGTGAGACTTCCGACGCGCCCTTCTTCTTCTCGTCCAGTTCCTCCAGCACGGTCATCGGGATGAAAACGTCGTGTTCCTCGAAATGGAACAGCGAGGTCGGGTCATGCAGCAGGACGTTGGTGTCCAGAGCGTAGATGCGCTTGCTTCCGGTCATGCGGAAGAATCCTCGCGGGTAGTGGGAGAGGGATCGCGATGCTGCGGTCGCGGGCGGAGAGGCGTGGCGTGCCACGCCGGAAAAAACGATGCGGGATGCGCGCTCACGCGGCCGGGATGGCGTCGAGCACTTCCTGCGCGTGGCCGGCGACTTTCACCTTGCGCCATTCCTGTGTGAGTTTGCCGTCGGGATCGATCAGGAAGGTGCTGCGCATCACGCCCATGTGGCGCTTGCCGTACAGCACCTTTTCGTGGATCACGTCGAACGCCTTGCACCAGGTTTCGTCGGGGTCGGATACCAGCGGGAAGGGCAGCGCCTGCTTTTCCGCAAACCGGGCGTGCGACGCGACGGCATCACGCGAGACGCCGACGATCTGCACGCCGCGTTGGCGAAATTGCGGGTAGAGGTCGCGGAAATCCTGCGCCTCGGTGGTGCAGCCGGGGGTGCTGTCCCTGGGGTAGAAGTAGAGGACGACCCACTGACCCTTGAGGCTGGCCAGTTTCAGTGGCTCGCCGGTGCCGGTCGGCCCGGTGAGCGGTGGGACTTTCTTGCCGATTTCGGGCATGGACGCTCCATCGCGGCGGAGGCCGCGTAGCCCAAGACTAGCGCTTGCCGTACGGCGGATAACAGGTCTTGCCAGCGTCGATGGTTCGCGCGATCCTGAGGGTCTGTGAAGAAAACCACTTCCTGCGGTTTTCTTCTGTCGCGCGTCCGTGGCCGGCGTCCGTGGCCGGACTGGGCGGTTGAGAAATCACGATCTCTCAGAATTTCACCGGGTCCATGATCGCGTCCAGATTCAGCCCGTCGCACAGTTCGAGAAAGTCGTCGCGCAGCGCGGCGATGTGGATTTCCGAAGGGATGCCGATGGTGAATTGGGCCTGGAACATTTCCGCGCCGGTCTGCATGGCCTGGTAATGGGTGGAGTTCAGCTGCTCCACGCTGATCTCGTGCTGGCTGAAAAATTCCACGATGCGCGCCACGATGCCCGGCCGGTCGGCCGCCACCACTTCGACCAGATATGGCAACAGGTGCGAGCTGTTTTCGCGCGGCCGGGTGCGGTAGTGCACCAGCCGCAGGCTTTCGTCGCGGGCCAGCTTGGTCAGCGCCGATTCCAGCTTGGCCAGCGCATCCCAGGCGCCGGTGGCAAGCAGCATCAGCGAGATTTCCGTGCCGATCGTGGCGACCCGCGCCTCGGCCAGGTTGCAGCCGGCATCGGCGATGCGTCGTGCCAGCGTCAGCAGGGGCGATTGCAGTGCCGGCGTCAGTACCTGGATCAGCAGTTGCTCGTCGGCACCCGCGCGGACGGAAGAAGCGGAAGAAGATTTCAAGAGGTTTGCCCGTGGGAAGTCCGCATGATGCGGAATGACTCCGTTCGAGCTTACTTGCCCGTCTGGCGAGCCCGCAAGTAACATAGACGGCTGATTGCCGGGCGGGACGTGTCTTGAACATTCGTGGAAGCATCTGTGCGTTGGTCACCCCGTTTACCGCTGATGGCGGGCTCGATCTGCCGGCGTTCGCCCGCCTGCTCGACTATCAACTCGAGGGTGGCACGCAAGGCGTGGTGGTGGCCGGTTCCACCGGTGAAGCGCACATGCTGGAGCCCGAAGAGTTCGACCGCCTGCTGACGTTCGCCGTTCGTCATGTGAATGGCCGGGTGCCGGTGATCGCCGGTACCGGTGAGGCGGGCACGGCCAAGACGGTGGAAGCAACGCGGCGCGCGCAGGCGCTTGGCGCCGATGCGGCGCTGGTGGTGGTGCCTTACTACGTACGTCCGACCCAGGAAGGCATGCGTCGTCATTTCCTGGAAGTGGCCGACCACGGCGGCCTGCCGCTGCTGCTCTACAACGTGTCCATCCGTACCGCCTGCGACATGCTGCCGGAAACCGTCGCCCGTCTACGCGACCATCCGGCGATCATCGGCATCAAGGAAGCCCGCGGCGATGCCGAACGCATTCGCGCGCTTGCGGAACTTGCGGGCGAGAATTTCGTCTACCTGTCCGGTGACGACGCTACCGCCACCGACGCCATGCTCGCCGGTGCGAACGGTACCGTCTCGGTGGTGGCCAACCTGGTGCCCAAGGCGTTCCGTGCACTTTGCGACGCGGCGGTCAGCGGCGACAGGGAGGCGGCGGCGCGTTGCCTCGCGGCGTTGGAGCCGTTGTTGAAGGCGCTCAATTGCGCGCCGAATCCGATCGCGGTGAAGGCGGGGTTGCCCGAGCTGGGGCTTGGTCTGGCGTTGCCGCGGTTGCCGCTTGTTGAATTGAATGAAGGCCCGGAACGTGTCCGACTGCGCCAAGCACTGTCCAGTCTGGCATCCTTGGCCACTGCTGCCTGAAGCGCTGCGGCGTTGCGGCGGCCCGATCCTTCCACGGAATCCCATTACATGAAGAAAACCTCGCTCCTCGTCACCGTGCCCGCGCTTGCCCTCTGCGGTTTGCTGCTTGCCGGTTGCGGTATGTTCCGCTCGCACAAGGCATGGGAGACCGCCGTGCAGGAATCGCCGCTGGAGATTCCGCCGGGTCTGGATACGCCGTCGGCCACGGCAGCGCTGAACATTCCGCCGCCCGGTGCCAACCAGCCGACCTCCAATGGTGCCAGGGCCTCCGTCGGCCCCGCCGCCGGCGAGATTTCCGACGGCTTCATCACGTCCGGCCCGATCGACACGGTCTATCAACGGGTCGGGCAGGCGCTTCAGGACGGCAAGGTGGGCAAGGTGCTCAGCCACGATGATGCCGCGCACAGCTATACGGTTGCCGTTGCCGGTGCCGCGAAGAAGCGGGGCTTCCTCGGCCGCATGTTCCACCGCGAAAAGCGCAGCGATGCCACCGCATCGGGCGGCGCGGCGCAGCAGGTCGTGGTAACCGTTGGTGACAGCGGTACCTACGGCAGCGAGGTACGCGCCAAGGGTGGCGTCAACGCCGTGGGCAAGGTGATCGATTCGCTGAAAACGAAGCTGACGAACTAAGCCCGGCCAGGCACCACAAAAAA
>DATJCF010000146.1:0-2191 GCA_035514935.1 Rhodanobacter sp.
CAACGACGCCAAAGGTTTTGGCTTCATCACCCCGGAAAGCGGTGACGACCTGTTCGTGCATTTCCGCGCGATCCAGGGCACGGGCTTCAAGTCCCTGCAGGAAGGCCAGCGCGTCACGTTCGTCGTCACCAAGGGCCAGAAGGGCCTGCAGGCTGAGGAAGTCCAGGTTGCCTGAGTCCAACAGGACTTGAGCGATCTTTGAAAAGCCCGCTTCGGCGGGCTTTTTTTATGACTGTCGTACGGCGCGAACGCTCATGCGTCGGAACTGACGCCCGCGTCGTACCGCTGCTGATGGGCGGTCACTTCCTCCATGTGGGTCTCGGCCCAGACCCGCAGGGCATCCAGCGTGGTGGCGAGTGTATGGCCCAGTGGCGTGATGGCGTACTCGACCGTGACCGGCACGGTCGCGAAGGCCTTGCGGCTGACCAGTCCATCGCGTTCCAGGCTCTTGAGCGTCTGCGAGAGCATCTTCTGGGAAATGCCCTCAACCGCCCGGCGCAACCGGTTGAAGCGAATGGGACCCTCGATCAACAGCCCCAGCACCAGCACCGCCCATTTGTCGGCAACGCGATCCAGCACCTTGCGCGTCGGACAGTTGGACGAATACGGGTTGGCGATATTCATGGCGGTTTCCTTGAGGTAACCAGGTAAGGTGCAGGTTCCTTATTTACACCAGTATATATTCTGGAGCCTAATTACAAAAAGAAACCATCAAGGAAATCAACATGTACGTTGCGCTTATCGGTGCCTCCGGCAATGCCGGATCACGCATTCTTGCCGAACTCGTCCAGCGCGGGCACACGGTCACCGCCATCGTGCGCGACCCGGCCAGGGTGCCGGTGTTGTCCGCTGTCGAAGCCAAGGCGGGGGATGTCGCCGATGCGAAGGGCCTCGCGGCACTCCTGGCGGGACACGATGCGGTCGTCAGCGCCGTGCCCTTTGCCACTACCGATGCCGCCAGGCTGATTGCAACCGTGCGTGCAGCCGGCGTACCGCGTTACCTCGTGGTCGGTGGTGCGGGCAGCCTTGAGGTCGCCCTGGGCGATTTCCCGCTGGGCCTGTTGCTGATCGACGCGCCGAATTTCCCGGAGGCCTATAAACCGGAGGCGGCGGCCGGATGCGTTTTCCTCGATCTGCTGCGCGCGGAGGAACAACTGGACTGGACGTTCCTGTCGCCGTCGGCGATGTTCGTTCCCGGCGAAAGGACCGGCAGGTTTCGACTCGGCACCGACCTGCTGCTGTCGAACGAGAGCGGCAGCAGCATTTCCTTCGAGGATTTCGCCGTCGCACTCGTCGACGAACTGGAAAAGCCGGCACATTCGCGCGCCCGCTTCACCGTCGGCTACTGAGCACCCGCGTGGCTTGCCCAGCTGCCCGGGCAAGCCGGCTGAACGCAGGATCAAGCCAGCCCGTGACTGCGTAGCAATGCCTCGGGTTCGGGTTTGCGACCGCGGAACGCGACGAAGCTTTCCAGCGCCGGACGGCTGGCACCGACCGCCAGGAATTCCTTGCGGAAACGTTCGCCGGTGGCCCGGTCGATCACCTCGCCGCTCTCGCCTGCGCGTTCCTCGAACTCGCCAAACGCGTCGGCGCTCAACAGCTCCGCCCACAGGTAGCTGTAGTAACCGGCCGCGTAACCGCCGGCGAAGATGTGGCTGAAACCGTGCGGAAAGCGCTGCCACGCCGGCGGATGCAGGACGGCCACTTCCTTGCGCACCTGCTCCAGCACGGCCAGTGGCTGGGCGCCCTCGGCGGGGTCGTATTCCAAGTGCAGCAGGAAATCGAACAGCGCGAACTCCAACTGCCGCACCAGGAACAGGCCGGCGTGGAAATGGCGGGCGGCCAGCATGCGTTCGAACAATTCATCCGGCAACTTTTCGCCGGTCTGATAGTGCTTCGCGAACAGATCCAGCGCCTGCCGGTTCCAGCCGAAGTTCTCCATGAACTGGCTGGGCAGTTCGACCGCATCCCACTCCACGCCGTCGATGCCGCCGATCGATGGCAGCGTGATCTCGGTCAGCAGGTGGTGCAGGCCGTGGCCGAACTCGTGGAACAGGGTGAGCACGTCGTCGTGGGTGAGCAGCGCCGGCTTGTCGCCGGTGGGCGGGGCGAAGTTGCAGGTGAGGAAAGCCACCGGCAACTGCATGTGCTCGCCATCGTCGAAGCGGGCGCGGCACACGTCCATCCAGGC
>DATJCF010000147.1:0-2008 GCA_035514935.1 Rhodanobacter sp.
GACGTGGCATGCCGATGACCCCTTCCACCCGGGATGAACACGCCACCTCCTCCGCGCCCCATTTCACGCCGATGGCACAGCGCTTCCGCGGCTTCCTGCCGGTCGTGGTGGATGTGGAAACCGGCGGCTTCGACTGGAACCGGCACGCTCTGCTGGAAATCGCCGCAGTGCCACTGGAGATCGACGAAAACGGCCTGCTTCATCCCGGCCAGACCGCCAGCGCACACGTGATCCCCGCAGAAGGCACCGAGATCGATCCAAAATCACTGGAAGTGACCGGCATCGTACTCGACCACCCGTTCCGCCTGGCCAAGCCCGAACGCGAGGCGCTGGAGCACGTGTTCGCCCCCGTCCGTGCGGCAATGAAAAAGCACAACTGCCAGCGCGCGATCCTGGTCGGGCACAACGCCCATTTCGACCTGAACTTCCTCAACGCCACGGTTGCCCGCTGCGGCCACAAGCGCAATCCGTTCCATCCGTTCAGCGTGTTTGACACCGTGACCCTCGCCGGCGTGGCCTACGGCCAGACCGTGCTGGCGCGCGCGGTACAGGCCGCCGGTTTTCCGTGGGATGCAAACGAAGCACACAGCGCGGTCTACGACACCGAGCAGACAGCGCGCCTGTTCTGCAAGATCGTCAATGCATGGCCCACTACGCCGCTGGGCAGCCCGGCGGCTTCCGCCTCGCGCTGAACCCTGCCGCGACCCGTGGTGCCGGCATCTGAATCACCGCATACACCCGAGCTCCACCGTCCATATCGACGGCCATCCGGCGGATCGCGGGGTTGTAATGACCCACTGAAAACCTGCTCAGGTGTTACAACCCTCCAAAGGAGACACCGATGAGCGAAATGATGGAAGAAGAGATCAAGCGCTGGACCGCCCGGCGCAAGTCGGCACTGGTCCTTGAGATCATCCAGGGCAAGACGACGGTCGCCGCCGCCAGCCGGCAATTCGACCTGACGCCAGCCGAGATCGAAAGCTGGGTTGAGGATGGCAAGCGCGGCATGGAGAACGCGCTGCGGGCCAAGCCCGAGGACGTGCGTGAGCAGTACGAGCGTCAGCTCAAGGACCTGCAGGAGGCCTACGGCGAGGCGATGCTGGAGATCCGCGCGCGAAAAAAGCTGGCGTCCCTGCTGGGAAAGGACGAGAGCTGATGCGCTCGGTCCAGCAGGGCCTGAAGAACGAGGGTGTTGCCGTTCCGATGACCAAGCTCTGCCGCTGGTTTGAGGTGGCGCGGCGTACGACGTACTACAAGCCGACCAAGGCACCGGCAAAGATCAACGCCGAGTTGGCCGCACCGATCAAGGCGATGATCGAGGCCGAGCCCTCGTTTGGTTACCGCACGGTGGCCGCGCTGCTTGGCATGAACAAGAACACGGTACAGCGGATCTTCCAGCTCAAGGGTTGGCAGGTCCGCAAGCGGGCCTTGGGACAGCGCCCGCGGATCGAGGCCAAGGTTTCCCGCGCCGAACTTCCCGATCAGCGCTGGGCAACGGACCTGTGCCGTGTATGGGGCGGCAAAGACGGCTGGCTCAGCCTGGCGCTGGTGATCGACTGCCATACCCGGCAACTGCTGGGCTGGCACCTATCGCGCACCGGCAGGGCGAGTACTGCCTCCGCCGCCTTGGAGCAGGCCTTGATCAGCCGCTATGGCACGCTGGGCCGTGTGCCCGAACCGTTCCTTCTGCGCTCGGACAATGGCCTGGTCTTCACCAGTCGCGACTACACCCGCTTGGTGCGTAGCTACGGTTTGAAGCAGGAGTTCATCACCCCGCATTGCCCACAGCAGAACGGAATGGTGGAGCGTGTGATCCGAACACTGAAGGAGCAATGCGTGCACCGGCATCGCTTCGAGAGCCAGACCCATGCCTTGCGCGTGATTGGCGATTGGATCGCCTTTTACAACCAGCAGCGCCCACATCAGGCGCTGAAGATGATGACCCCGGACGCGGCCTATGCCGCTACATTAACCGCATGACCTGAGCAGGAATCGGTGGGTCATTACA
>DATJCF010000148.1:0-5727 GCA_035514935.1 Rhodanobacter sp.
GCAGGTCGTGGTAACCGTTGGTGACAGCGGTACCTACGGCAGCGAGGTACGCGCCAAGGGTGGCGTCAACGCCGTGGGCAAGGTGATCGATTCGCTGAAAACGAAGCTGACGAACTAAGCCCGGCCAGGCACCACAAAAAAAGCCGCCCTCGGGCGGCTTTTTTTGTGGATGAGGCTTGCTCAGCGCTGCAGCAACGGGAGCTTGCCCGGCTTGCCGTCCCACGCGCTGGCGTCGGCGGGGGCATCCTTGCGCTCGGTGATCACCGGCCAGTCGCGGGCCAGTTCGGCGTTGAGCGCCACGAACGCTTCCTGGCCGGCCGGCACGTCGTCTTCGGGATAGATCGCGTTGGCCGGGCACTCGGGTTCGCACAGCGTGCAGTCGATGCAGTCGTCGGGATCGATGGCGAGAAAATTGGGGCCTTCGCGAAAGGCATCCACCGGGCAGACTTCAACGCAATCGGTGTACTTGCACTTGATGCAGTTGTCGACGACGACGAAAGTCATGAAAGCGCTTCGGTTATATGGAATGGCGATTGGAATGGCGATCGAACTCTTCCGTGAAGCGTCAATCGAACGCTCTTATGAAGAGTGCGGCCATGGATGGCCGCTTCTGGTCCAGCCAACGTCACGTTGGTCCAGTTGTCGGAATCCTCTCCAGACAACAGCAATCACGGAAGATTGCAAAAGCGAAGTGGTGCTCCCTACGAGGTTCGAACTCGTGTTCCCGCCTTGAGAGGGCAGTGTCCTGGACCACTAGACGAAGGGAGCGTTCTCTTGCGAGGCGCGCTAGTATAGCGAAATTGTTTCGGGCGGCAATGCCTCGCAACCGGTCATTCGTCCACGCCGCCGCAAACACGCTGGTTGCCGTGGGCGATCAGGCGTCCAATGCATCGGCGGCGCATCGGCGGTATCGAACGCCCTGATTGATATAGTCATGGGTGCCATGCACCTGGAAGGATTCTGACCGCTTGAACCTCGACTCAAGAACCAACGCCCCATCCGCGCTGAAGATCATCCCGCGCGATCAGCACATCATCTCGCGCAAGAACATCAGCAAGGCGGCGTTGCGCGTGCTGTATCGCCTGAATGAAGCCGGCTACACCGCCTACCTGGTCGGTGGCGCCGTGCGCGATCTGCTGCTGGGCCTGGCGCCGAAGGACTTCGACGTGGCCACCAGCGCCACCCCGGACGAGGTGAAACACCTGTTCCGCAATTGCCGCCTGATTGGCCGTCGTTTCCGCCTGGCGCATGTGGTGTTCGGCCCGGAAATCATCGAGGTCGCCACCTTTCGGGGCCTGGGCGAGGAGGGGGGCGAAGGCGACCGCAGCATCGTCGACGGGCGCATCGTGCGCGACAACATCTGGGGCACGATCGAGGAGGACGCGATCCGCCGCGACTTCCGCGTCAACGCGATGTACTACGACATCAGTGATTTCTCCGTCCGCGATTACGTAGGCGGCATGCAGGACCTGCACGACCGCGTACTGCGCCTGATCGGCGATCCGGAAACACGCTATCGCGAGGACCCGGTGCGCATGCTGCGTGCGGCACGACTGGCGGCCAAGCTGGACATGCACATCGACGCGGCCGCGATGGCGCCGTTCGAAGCACTGGGGCCGCTGCTGGGCGACGCCGCGCCGGCGCGCCTGTTCGATGAATCGCTGAAGATGTTCCTGAGCGGGAATGGTTTGAAGAGTTTCCACATGCTGGAACAGTGCGGCCTGCTGAAGTTCCTGTTTCCCGCCACTGCACGGGCGCTCAAGCGCGGCGATGCCGCGCTGCGCGCGCTGGTCGAGCACGGGTTGGCCAACACCGATGCGCGGGTGCGCGAGGGCAAGTCGGTGACGCCCGCGTTCCTGTTTGCGGTGCTGTTGTGGGGCGAGGTGCGCGACGTGGCGCAGCAGCTGATCGGCCGCGGTATCGAGCGCACCGATGCCTGGGCGCGCGCGGCGGCGCAGGTGGTTGGCGAGCAGTGCCAGCGCGTGGCCATCCCGCGCCGGTTCACCTTCACGATGGAGGAGATCTGGTCGCTGCAGCCGCGTTTCGAGCAGGTACAGCGCAAGCGCGTGTTCCGCCTGATGGCGCACCCACGCTTCCGTGCCGCGTTCGATTTCCTGCTGCTGCGCGCCGACGAATCGCCGGCGACGCTGCAACTGGGCCAGTGGTGGGCGCACGCCCAGCAGTTGCCGCCCGATGTGCTCTCCGCGGCCTTGCCGGTTGGCGGTGGCAATGCGGCCAGCGACCCGGTCGCCGCTCCCGCCGGCAAACCACCGCGTCCGCGGCGGCGCCGGCGCAAATCGGGTAACGCGGGATCGGCGTGACCCGCGCCTTCATTGCCCTGGGCAGCAATCTGGGCGATCCGCGCCAGCAGGTGCTCGATGCGATGGATGCATTGCAGGGGCTGCGATACAGCCGCGTGCTGCAGCGCTCGCGGCTGTATCGCACGCCGCCGTGGGGCATTCTCGACCAGCCGGATTTCGTCAACGCGGTGGTTGCCATCGATACCGGTTTGTCGCCCCGTGCCTTGCTCGATGCCCTGCATGCGATCGAACAGCAGGCCGGTCGCGTTCGACTTGAGCGTAACGGGCCGCGTACGCTGGACCTCGATCTCCTGTACATGGACGGTGTCCGCATTGATGACGCGCGGCTGACCGTTCCCCATCCACGCATCGCCGAACGCGCCTTCGTGCTGCTGCCATTGGCTGACGTGGCGCCCGAGCTGCAACTGCCGACCGGGGCGGTGGCCGAGCTGTTGGCGCGGATCGATATTCACGGTTGCGTAGCGCTGGCTTGAGGCAAGATCGCGATCCGCCGGATAATTGTCGTTTGACCGCCGCAGGAAGTGCCGTGTACGTACAGAATGCCGAAGCCCCGACGCGCAAGCCGGTGACCGTGCCGGGCCTGCATGCCTTGAAGGCGGCTGGCCAGCGCATCGTGATGCTTACCGCCTACGACACCAGTTTCGCCTGGCACCTGGAAAACGCCGGCGTCGATATCGCGCTGGTCGGCGATTCGCTGGGCATGGTGGTGCAGGGCCACACCAGCACCTTGCCGGTAACGCTGGACCAGATGGTCTACCACACGAGTGCCGTGGCGCGCGGGCTGTCCGCCACCATGCTGGTGGCCGATCTGCCGTTCATGGCCGATCGCGATACCGCGCACGCGATGGAGGCGGCCACACGGCTGGTGGGCGAGGCGGGTGCGGCGATGGTGAAGATCGAGGGCGCCGCGCCGCACGTCCTGGAGATCATCGAAGCCCTGACTGCGCGCGCGATTCCCGTTTGTGCCCATCTGGGCCTGACCCCGCAGTCGGTGCACAAATTCGGCGGCTTCCGCATCCAGGGCCGCGACGAAGCTGCCGCCGACCGCATCGTTGCCGAAGCGCTGGCCGTGCAGGCCGCAGGTGCCGCCTTGCTGGTGCTCGAAGGCGTGCCTACCGGGCTGGGCGAGCGGGTGACCGGCGCGCTGCAGATCCCGGTCATCGGCATCGGCGCCGGCCCGCATTGCGACGGGCAGGTGCTGGTGATCCATGACATGTTGGGCATCACGCCGGGCAAGCGACCGAAATTCAGCAAGGATTTCCTGGCCGACAACGGGTCCGTGAGCGCGGCCATCGGTGCCTACGCCGCCGACGTGCGCAGTGGTGCCTTTCCCGGCCCCGAGCATTGCTTCAGCTGACTGACGGAACCTGACCCATGCAAACCGTCCAGGACGCCGCTGCACTCCGTGCCACCATCCGTGGTTGGCGCTCCCAAGGCCAGACGGTGGGTTTCGTGCCCACCATGGGCAACCTGCATGCCGGGCATCAGTCGCTGATCCGGCTGGCGCGTGCCCGCGCCGACAAGGTGGTGGCCAGCGTGTTCGTCAACCCGACCCAGTTCGGGCCGAACGAGGATTTCGAGCGCTATCCGCGCACCCTGGTGCAGGACAGCGCCGCGCTGACCGAGCAGGAATGCGACCTGCTGTTTGCGCCGGAAGTGGCCACCCTGTATCCGTTTGGCCCCGCCGGCACCGTGCTGCTGCGTGTGCCCGAGATCACCACGATGCTGGAAGGCGCGCATCGCCCCGGCCATTTCGATGGCATGGCCACGGTGGTGTGCAAGCTGTTCAATCTGGTGCAGCCGGATCTGGCGGTGTTCGGCCAGAAGGATTTCCAGCAGCTGAGGGTGATCGAACGCATGGTGCGCGATCTCTCGCTGCCGATAAAAGTGGTGTCCGCGCCGATCCTGCGCGCCGACGACGGCCTGGCGCTGAGTTCACGCAACCAGTACCTCTCGCCGGAGGAGCGGAACCGCGCGCCGTACATCCATTCCACCCTGCTGCAGATGCGCGAGCTGCTGGATGCTGGCCACGCCTGGCATGCGGTGGAGCAGGCGGCGCATGCACGCCTGGTACGTGCCGGTTTTGCGCCGGATTACGTGGTGGTCCGTGACGCGGAAAATCTGGCCGAACCCAGCGGCCAGGCCGGCGAGCGACTGGTGGCGCTGGTAGCCGCGCGGCTGGGCAGCACGCGCCTGATCGACAACCTGCTGCTCGACTGACACCCGCAACACGCCCCGTGCCAGACGTCGTGTTGCGACGCAGCGACGCGCGGGCCGTATAATGCCGTCTTGCGCAGCTCCTGCTGGAACAGAACGTCATGTACCTGAATATGCTCAAGGCCAAGATCCATCGTGCCACCGTGACCCACGCCGAGTTGCACTACGAGGGTTCGATCGCGATCGACGGCGTGCTGCTGGATGCCTCGGGCATCCGCGAGTACGAGCAGATCCACGCCTGGAACGTCAACAGCGGCCAGCGCTTCGTCACCTATGCGCTGCGTGCCGAAGAGGGCTCGGGCATCATCTCGGTCAATGGCAGCGCCGCGCGCAGTGCGCAGGCGGGCGATCTGGTGATCATCGCGGCCTTCGTGCAGTTGAGCGAGGCCGAGCTGGAAACGTACCAGCCGACCCTGGTCTACGTGGGGGCGCACAACCGCATCAGCCACACCAATCGCGCCATTCCCAAGCAGATGGCCGAGATTTCCTGAGCCAGCGCGTGGCTTTACCCGCGCTGCCGCGCCAGCGCCCATGCCACGTGCTCGCGCACGACCGGCGAAGGGTGATCGGCCCGCGCATCCAGTGCCTCCACAACCTCGGTTGAGCGCGGCGCGTTGCCCAGCGCCACCGCGATATTGCGCAGCCAGCCCTCGTAACCGGTGCGGCGGATCGCCATGCCCTCGGTGCGCTTGAGAAACTCCTGCTCGGTCCACGCAAACAGCTCCACCAGCTTCGCGCCGTCCAGGCTGTGCCGCGGCGCGAAATCCGGTTCGCTGGTTTCCTGCGCGAACTTGTTCCACGGGCAGACCAGCTGGCAGTCGTCGCAGCCGAAGATGCGATTGCCCATCGGCGCGCGCAGGTCCTCAGGAATGCTGCCCTTGAGCTCGATCGTGAGATAGGAAATGCAGCGCTTCGCATCGAGCTGGTACGGCCCCAGGATCGCCTGGGTCGGACACACGTCAATGCAGCGTGTGCAGCTGCCGCAATGGGCGCTGGCCGGCGGGTCGACCGGTAGTGGCAGGTCGGTGAACAGCTCACCCAGGAAGAAATACGAGCCGGCGCGGCGATTGATCAACACCGTGTGCTTGCCGATCCAGCCCAGTCCCGCGTTGCGTGCCAGCGCCTTCTCCATCACCGGCGCGGAATCCACGTACGCCCGGTAGCCGAAATCGCCGACCACGCCCTGGAT
>DATJCF010000149.1:0-17231 GCA_035514935.1 Rhodanobacter sp.
CGTCGACGAGCGGCGTAACGTTGATTTCCGACATCGGCCCGCCGTTATTGCCACCGGTACTCATGCCCATGGGTCAATCCCTCACTTCTGGCTTTCGACGCGCGAACCGGTGGCGAAGAAGTCATGAAGGTCGTGCGCGAATTCGTCGAAACGAGCGTAGGTCAGACGGTTCGAGCGGTTGAAGAAGTTGAACGCAAACAGTGCCGGGATAGCGGCGAACAGACCGAACGCGGTCATGATCAACGCCTCACCGACGGGACCTGCCACGGCGTTCATCGACGCGTTGCCGGTAGCAGCAATGCCGATCAGCGCGTGGTAGATGCCCCACACGGTACCGAGCAGGCCGACGAACGGCGCCGCCGAGCCCACGGTGGCGAGCAGGGTGAGGCCCCCTTCGAGACGAAGGCTCTCGCGAGCCACGGCCTGGCGCAGTGCACGGTCGATGAATTCCGAGCGGCTCAGCGTTTCGGCCAGGCGACCCGGCGTGCCGGCAACCGACTGCTGGTGATGGGCAACCGCGGAAGCGGCATCGAGTGCGATCTTGGAGAACGGTTCGCCCTTGGGCTGGGCTTCCAGCTCACGGATGGCGTCCTGGGTGGAGGAGTTACCCCAGAAATCGTTGATCACCTTGTCGGCACGCGAACGCACCTGGGCGTTACGAATGCCGTTGGCAATGATGAAGTACCAGGAAAGGAACGACATCACGACCAGCGTGATGAAAACCACCCAGCCAAGCCAGTCGAAGTTCTGTGCCAGGTTGGCGAAGCCCATCTGTTTCATGGCTTCGGCGTTGGTATTGCCACCCATGACGGGAGTGGCATCGGACGGTGCAGGAGTCTGTAGGAACATAACGCTACCCTAGGGAAGTCAAGCGTGAACTGAGAATGTGACCGGAGGAGCCCGATTACATCTGGTTGAGATTGAAGTTGACGGGAACGCGAGCGTACCCCTCGACCTTTTGTCCGTTTCGTACTGTGGGATTGAAGCGCCAGCGCCGTGCTGCGTCCATCGCCGCACGATCAAGCTCGTGGAACCCGCTGGATTTGTCGACCTTGATGTCCTTCGGCGAACCATCCGTGCCCACCAGGATCATCAACACTACCGTACCCTCGTGCCGCATGCGGATCGCCTGTGGCGGGTACCGCGGCTGAATACGGCTGTTGTAGCTCAAATCCTGGCTGGCCGTGATCTCGGTCGGCGGCGCGGGCGGTGCCGGTGGTGCCGGCGGTGGCGCCTGCACGGCCATCTGCGACCGCTCTTCCACAGCCGGCGGCGGAGCCGGCGGCGGCGGTGTCGGCGGCGGCACGACCTGCTTGATGATTTTCGGTGGTGGCTGTTTTGGCGGTTCCGGCGGCGGCGGCGGCGGCGGTGGCGGCGGCGGCGGCGGCGGAATGAAGCTCACCTGGACGATGTGTTCCTTGGCTTTCTGTTCTTTCTGATGTGGCGCCATCGGCGCGATCAGCAACAGGAACGCGAAAGCATGCAGCCCGACGGCCACTGCCAACGCCCAGGTGCGTTTCCAACTGAATGGTTCACGCCCGTTTTCTTCGTTACTAGAGGCCATCTGTCAACTTTCTGAAGCTAGTCAATCGGAGTGGACGTGCCGCAGCGCATGGGTCGAGCCTTGCCCTCTCGGACAGCACTCGCCGCTGGGGATACGCGGGGAAGAATTTTCAACGGTACAACAGCACGAGGCATTTGTATAGCACTCGTGAAGAACACAAATGGACGTCCATCTGACTCACGGGTGCGCAGGGCTGTTTACTTGCTCACACCAGCGGTTTTAAGCCATGCCTTGGCCTTTTCCGCGGTTTCCGGCTGCTGTGCCGCCTGCTTCATGGCGGCGATCGCTGCAGGCTTGTTCTTGAGGCCACGTTCGGTCTCGGCCAGCAACATGTACGCCGTGCCCTTGTGCTTCACGCCCTTCTGGATCGCCTGCTCGAGCAGCGGCTTGGCCTGGCTGAACTTGTTTTCCATCATCAGCAGGTGCGCCGCGCGCAGGGCGGATTCGCCATCGGTGGCCTGCGGCAGCGCCAGGTTGTACGCGGCGATCGCCTTGTCCGAATTGCCGGCCATCTCGTACGACTGACCCATGAGTTTGTAGGTCTCGCTGTTGCCGGTGATCGTGTGCTTGGCGATGCCGTCTTGGAGCACCTGGGCCGCCTTCGCTGCGTCCGGTGCCGGATCGTTGCTGCTCTGCGCCTGCAGCAGGTAGAGCTTGGCCAGCGTCATGTTGTCCTTTTCTTCGGTCAACGTGCCTGCGGCGCGGGCCTTCTCCAGCAGCTGGATGGCCTCGGGGTATTTTTCGGCATTGACCAGCACCGATACGGCATTGGCGCGGGCCTCCGGATCATTCGGGTTGGCAGCGAGCTGTTCCTGCGCCAGCTTCATCGCCTGGTCTTTCTGGCCGCTTTGCGCATAACTGGCCATCAGGATCTGGTCCCAACTTTCCTTCGGCTGGTCGGTCATCGATTTGGCCTTCTGGACGGCCGCAATCGCCTCGGGGTATTTCTCCAGCCGGTAGTAGGCGTTGCCTTCGAGTGCATACGAGTCGGCGGTTTCCTTCTTGCCCTCGGCGCGCCATTTCGCAATGGTGTCCAGCGTCGCCTGGTATTGCTCGTCGGCCATCTGGAATTGCGCCAGTTCGTAAAGCAACTGGAAGTAGGTGTCGTTGGGCATCACGCCGATGGCCAGCGATTTCTGCAAGGTGGCAATGGCGCCCTTGACGTCGCCGTCGTTGTACTTGAGGTTGGCCAGCCCTTGCAGCGCCAGCGACTGGGCATATTTGCTCTTGCTGCTTTCGACGATAGGCTCCAGCACCTGTTCGGCTTTTGCCTTGTCACCTGCGCTGACCGCATCGAGGCCTTCGTTGATCGCCTTCTGATCCTTCTTGCTGGTCAGGTCGAGCTTGGGCGCTTCACGGGTCGCGTCGGGGTACAACGCTTCCTTCTTGTCGGTGTCCGCCTTGTGCGGGCGCGCCATCAGCGGGCTGCTGATCAGGGCCAACGCGACGGTCGCGCCAGCCAGCGTCCGGAACAGATGAAAGGGCTTCATGACGGTCCTCGTGGTTAGGGGTTCACGCTGACGCGTGAGGGGTCGCTGAGCGTAGCGCGTCCCGGCGCACGGTGACAAGCGTTGATTTATAAAATAAACATTAAGTATTTCAATTACTTAGATGTTTTTTTACGCGAGTCTTTCGGATTGCCCCCATTTTTCCGAACATATTTGGTCAGACGAAGCCGAGCCGGGCATCACATCTGCGATGCCCGACGCGGTCAGATGTCCAGGTTTGCCACCTTCAACGCATTGGTTTCGATGAACTCGCGGCGCGGTTCCACCGCCTCGCCCATCAGCATCGAGAAGATCTGATCGGCAGCGATGGCGTCCTCGATACCCACTTGCAGCATGCGGCGGGTGTCGGGGTTGACCGTGGTGTCCCACAGCTGCTCCGGGTTCATTTCACCCAGGCCCTTGAAGCGCTGGATGCTGCGGCCTTTTTTAGCCTCGTCCAGCAACCAGTTGCGGGCATCGACGAAATTAAGCACGCCGCGCGATGCGTTGCCGCGACGCACGACCGCTTCGGGCTGGATCAGCCCCGCGATCTGCTGGCTGATCGCCAGCAACGGGCGGAACTCGTTGCTGCTGAAGAATGGCTGCGGCAGGAACCAGGTATGGCTGAGGCCGTGCTGTTCCTTCACCACCTCGATCGCCGGCGGATGCTCGTCGTGGCCGGGGCGCAGCGCCAGGCGGTAGTGCGGTTTGCCGAGCCCGCTGGCGGCCAGGCGTTGCGCGGCCCCATCGAGCCAGGCCTGCATGGCGGTCGCATCGGTCCACAACGCCGGTTCGATCGGCGGATGTTCCAGCAGCGCGTTGAGCACCGCTGCGTCGAAGCGATGGGCCAGTTTGGCGATCTGGTCCTGGGCGTACTGGTAACCGCGCAGCAGTTTCTCCAGCGCTTCACCGGTGATCGGTGGCGCATCCGGGCTGTAGGTCAGCGAGGCGTTGTCGACGGCGCTGGAAATCAGGTAGTCGTTCAGCGCGGTGTCGTCCTTGATGTACAGCTCCTGCTTGCCCTGCTTCACCTTGTACAGCGGTGGCAGGCCGATGTAGACGTGGCCACGCTCGATCAGTTCGGGCATCTGCCGGTAGAAGAAGGTCAGCAACAGGGTGCGGATGTGCGAGCCGTCGACGTCCGCATCGGTCATCAGGATGATGCGGTGGTAGCGCAGCTTGTCCGGGTTGTACTCGTCCTTGCCGATGCCGGTACCGAGCGCGGTGATCAGCGTGCCGACCTCGGCCGAGGCCAGCATGCGGTCGAAGCGCGCCTTCTCGACATTGAGGATCTTGCCCTTGAGCGGCAGCACGGCCTGGGTCTTGCGGTTGCGGCCCTGCTTGGCCGAGCCGCCGGCGGAATCACCCTCCACCAGGAACAGTTCGCACAGCGCCGGGTCCTTCTCCTGGCAATCGGCCAGCTTGCCGGGCAGGCCGGCGATGTCCAGCGCGCCCTTGCGGCGGGTCATCTCGCGGGCCTTGCGGGCGGCCTCGCGGGCACGCGCAGCGTCGACCACCTTGGAGGCGATCGCCTTCGCCTCGTTGGGGTGTTCGAGCAGGAATTCGCCCAACTTCTCGTTGACGACCTGCTCCACCACCGTCTTGACCTCGGACGAGACCAGCTTGTCCTTGGTCTGTGACGAGAACTTCGGATCGGGCACCTTCACCGACAGCACCGCAATCATGCCCTCGCGCATGTCATCGCCGGACGGCATGACCTTGGCGCTCTTGGCGATGCCGGACTTTTCGATGTAGCCCTGCAACGAGCGCGTCAACGCGGCGCGGAAACCCGTAAGATGCGTGCCGCCATCCCGTTGGGGGATGTTGTTGGTGAAGCAGAACATCGTTTCCTGGTAGGAATCGGTCCATTGCATGGCCACTTCCACCACGATGCCGTCGTGTTCGGCGGTGAGGCTGATCACGTTGGGGTGCAGCGCGGTCTTCAGCTGCGCCAGATGCTGCACGAACGAGCGGATGCCGCCTTCGTAGGCGAACGTGTCCTGCCGGCCGTCGCCCCGTTCGTCGGTCAGCACGATAGTGACGCCGGAATTCAGAAACGACAGCTCGCGCAGCCGCTTGGCCAGCACTTCGTAATGGAATTCGATGTTGTTGGTGAAGGTTTTCGGGCTTGGCAGAAAGCGCACCAGGGTGCCGCGCTTGTTGGAGGGCCCGATCACCTTCAGCGGGTACAGCGGCTCACCAAGCGAGTATTCCTGCAGGTGTTCCAGCCCGTTGCGGTAGATCGTCAGCCACAGGTGCTCACTCAGGGCGTTGACCACGGAGACGCCCACGCCATGCAGGCCTCCGGAGACCTTGTAAGAGTTGGCGTCGAACTTGCCGCCGGCGTGCAGCACCGTCATCACCACTTCCGCGGTGGAGCGCCCTTCCTCGGGATGCATGTCCACCGGGATGCCGCGACCGTTGTCGCTGATGCTTACCGAGCCATCCTCGTGGATGGTCACCGTCACCCGGTCGCAGAAGCCGGCCAGCGCTTCATCGATCGCATTGTCGACCACCTCGAACACCATGTGATGCAGGCCGGTGCCGTCATCGGTATCACCGATGTACATGCCCGGCCGTTTGCGTACGGCTTCCAGGCCCTTGAGGACCTTGATGTTGCTGGAGTCGTAGGTGGAGTCTTGGGATTCGTTCATGCGTTGCCCGTTTCCTGGCGCCAGAACCCGCCCGACGCGGCGCCATGTAAGCCGGACAAGGGTTATGCAATCTGGGGTAGATGCAACCTCGGGATTATAGCAGGGGCGCCACGTTACCCTGTTCCACATGGAACAACCGGTGCGGAACGGCCTTCAGCGGCGTCGGCAAGTCGGTGCCGGTCAGCAAGACCTGCGCACCCGCCGCCTCGAGCTCGGTGACCACAGCCTGCTGATGCGCCTGATCCAGTTCGGAAGCCAGGTCATCGAGGCAGACGACCGGCCATTCGCCGCGATCACGCGCGAAGAGCGCTGCCTGCGCCAGCAAGCAAGCCAAGGCAGTGAGCTTTTCCTGCCCGCGCGATAAATGCTCGCGTAATGGTGCATGGGTGAATGCGATGGACCAGTCCGCCCGATGTACGCCGAACGTGGTGTGTCCCCGGATCCGATCGCGCGGACGCTGCTCCTGCAGCGCATCGGCCAGGTCCACGCCATCGGGCCAGCCACGCTTGTAACGCAGCCCCACTTCACCCAGCTCCGGCAGCAAACGGCCGGTGCTGGCGGACAACAAGGGTTCCAGCTGCTGCAGGTAGTTCTGGCGCAGCGCCTCGATGGCCTGGGCGGCTTGGGACAACTCGGCCTCCCACGGCTGGTAAAGCTCATCGGACATCCCGGCCGACCGCAACAAGGCATTGCGCTGCTTCAGTGCCCGCTGGTAGCGGCGCCAGTTGCCCAGAAAGGCATGTTCCACATGGAACACCCCCCAATCCAGGTAGCGCCGGCGTTCTTCCGCCGCACCCGCAATCAGCGCGTGCGAACCCGGCTCGAAACACACCACGGCACATTCGCCCACCAAGGCGCCAAGCGCCGCCTTTTCGCCATCGATCTTCGCGTCCCACCGCGGCGAAACCGCCCTACCCAAACCGACCCGGCTCGATCGTCCATCGTCGTGCCTGAGATCGGCAAAGACAGAAAGCTCAGGAGCACCACGCTGCAGCAGCGCCTCCCTGGCGCCGCTGCGAAACGAGCGGGCATGCGACAGCAGGAACGCGGCTTCCAGCATGCTGGTCTTGCCGGCGCCATTCGGGCCTTCAAACACGTTGATGCCCGGCCCCAGTTCCACATCCACCCGGGACAGGCAACGCAGCCCCTGGATGCGCAGCCGTTCAAACCGCATGCAGCAAACCCCGCACGAAAAAACGCCGGACTGTCCTCGGACGCCCGGCGTTTTTTTGCTCCAGCAAAGCTGCCGTCATGAAACGTCAGAGTCGCAGCGGCATGATCACGTGCCGTGCCTGCTCGCTGGCTTCTTCCTGCACCAGGCAGCTCGACTGCGCATCACGCAGACTCAGCCGGGCTTTCTCACCGTCCAGTGCCGCCAGTGCGTCCAGCAGATAACCCACGTTGAAACCGACGGCGAGATCCGAAACATGGGTATCGGCTTCGACCTCTTCCACGGCCTCTTCCTGCTCGGGGTTGTGCGCCACGATGCGCAGCTTCCCCGGCGACAGTTCCAGTTTCACGCCACGATACTTCTCGTTGGAAAGGATCGCCGCGCGCTGCAGCGCGCCACGCAGCACCTCGCGATCCAGTGTGGCGGTCTTGTCGGCGCCGAGCGGGATGACGGCTTCGTAATCGGGGAAGCGTCCGTCGATGAGCTTGGAGGTGAACACCACGCTGCCGCGACGTACGCGCAGGTGGTTGCGGCCGAACTCCAGCTCCACTTCGCCGTCGCCCGATTCCAGCAGGCCGACCAGCTCGTTGACACCCTTGCGCGGAATGATGATCTGCCGCCGCGTGGTGACCGAGCTCTGCAGCTGGGTTTCCTTCATCGCCAGGCGGTGGCCGTCGGTGGCCACGCAGCGCAGCGTGTGCTCCTGCAGGTCCAGCAGCATGCCGTTGAGGTAATAGCGCACGTCCTGGTTGGCCATGGCGAACGAGGTGTGTTCCATCAGGTCGCGCAGCACCTGTTCGGGCAGGCTCACGGTTTCCACCAGCTCGATCTCGTCGACGGTGGGGAATTCGCTGGCCGCCAGCGTGGTAAGCGTGAAGCGGCTGCGTCCCGCGTTGAGCGCCACCCGGTCGCCATTGAGTTTCAGGTCGATCTGGGCGCCATCGGGCAGCGCACGCACGATGTCGAAGAGCTTGCGTGCGGGGATGGTGATCTCGCCATCGACCAGTTTCTCGGCACTGGTGGACGCGATCATTTCCACTTCGAGATCGGTGCCGGTCAACGACACCTTGCCGTCGCCGACCTTGACCAGCAGGTTGGCAAGCACGGGGAGCGTCTGGCGGCGTTCTACCACGCCGATCACCTGCTGCAGCGGCTTGAGCAGGGCTTCTCGCTGGATGCTGAATTGCATGATTTCGCTTCCCCTAGCTTCTGTTCTGTTTCTTTAAAAGAAGTTTAGTTGTTGTAGTAGGCGGCGTGGATAACTTTTATAACGCCATATTGCGTTTATAATCAACTACTTGCTGATGTTTTTAGCTGTGCTTGAACCGTGGCTCCGGCTGTTGACCAATTGTGGGTAACTTTTTGCCGCGTTTCATCCACCTATTATCCACAGCCAGCCCCACCAGTTATGCATGACTTTTGCGCACTGAGTCCCCTCAGCCGGTCAGTGTGCGGATCAATTGTTCCCAGTCCTGGCGCATGCGTGTATCGGTTTCGACGAATTTACGGATCGTGCGGCAGGCGTGCAGCACCGTGGTGTGGTCACGGCCGCCGAACGCCTCGCCGATCTCCGGCAGGCTGTGCTCGGTCAGTTCCTTCGACAACGCCATCGCGTATTGCCGCGGCCGCGCCAGCGAGCGCACGCGCCGCTTGGACAATAGGTCCTGCAGGCGCACGTTGAAGTATTCGGCGGTGATCTTCTGGATGTTGGGGACCGTGATGGCCTGGGCATGGGTGGCCAGCAGGTCGCGCAAGGTCTCCTCGGCGAATTCGGTGGTGATCGGCTTGCCGTAGAAATTGGCCCGTGCCGCCAGCGTGTTCAGCGCGCCCTCGAGGTCGCGCACGTTGGAACGGATGCGTTTGGCCAGCAGCATCGCCACGTTCTCGTCCACCGCCACGCCCTTGTCGTGCGCCTTGGCCAGCAGGATCGCCGCACGCGTCTCGAAATCCGGTGGCTCGATCGCCACGCTGAGGCCCCAACCCAGGCGCGACTTCAACCGGGGTTCGAGCTTGTCCACCTCTTTCGGGTAACGGTCGCAGGTGAGGATGATCTGTTGCTTGGACTCGAACAACGCATTGAAGGTATGAAAAAACTCCTCCTGCGTGGTGTCCTTGCCGGCGAAAAACTGGATGTCGTCGATCAGCAACGCGTCGACCGAGCGGAAGCGCTGCTTGAACTGATCCATGCTCTTGGCGCGCAGCGCCTCGATCATCGAGCCCACAAACTGCTCCGAACGCAGGTACAGCACCTTGCGCTCCGGGTTCTGCTGCCGGATCAGGTTGCCGGCCGCGTGCATTAGATGGGTCTTGCCCAGGCCGGTGCCGCCATACAGCAGCAAGGGGTTGTAGGCGCGGCCGGGGTTCATCGCCACCTGCATCGCGGCGGCCTTGCCCAACTGGTTGGATTTGCCCTCGACGAAGGTCTCGAAGGTGTAATGCGGATCGAGGTTGTGCGGGAAACTGGCCGCGGCCGGTTCATGCACGACGCGTACCGCTGGCGCGGGTTTGGCTACCGGTGCCGGGCGGGCCGAGTTGGAACCGACCTCCAGTCGCACCGTCAATGCGTGGCCGGTCAGCTGCTGCATCACGGCTTCTATCCGCGGCAGATAGCGATCGCGTACGGTATCGAGCGTGTAGGGATTGGGCGCAAACAACTGCAGGCCCGTGGTGCTGTCGCGGGCCTGCAACGGCATCAGCCAGGTGTGCAGGTCCTCGGCGCTCAGTTCGCCTTCGAGACGCTCAAGGCAACGTCGCCACAAATCACTCATCGATCTACTCGGTCCACTGCAGGGGCGCTGGCGCGCGGAATGTCGATCGGCAAGTCTACCAGTTCGGCCCGCCGCCCGGCCGTTTTATCCACATGGTGTCCACAGGCTCATCCGGCCGTGTATTTGACAGCGGCGCGATCTGACCACATACTCGCAAACCTTTTTATCCACATTCCCTTCGGAGTAAGCCATGAAGCGGACCTTCCAGCCCAGCAAGCTCAAGCGCGCTCGCACGCACGGTTTCCGTGCCCGTATGGCCACCGCCGACGGTCGCAAGATCATCAACGCCCGTCGCGCCAAGGGCCGCAAGCGCCTGATCCCGTAAGCGGCGTACCGGTGATGCCTCATGCCGACCTGCCGCGCGAGGCGCGGCTACGTCGGCCTGGTGACTTCGCCGCGTTGCGAGCAAGCAGCGGACGCGCAGGCGGCCGCTGTTTTCATATGCGCTACCGCGACAACGAGCTGGGCCATGCCCGCCTCGGCCTGGCGATTTCCAAGCGCGTTTCCAAACGCGCGGTGGAGCGCAACCGCATCAAGCGGCTGCTGCGTGAATCCTTTCGTCGCGTACGCCATCAACTGCCTTCCGTCGACCTGATGGTGATGGCGCGCGAGCAGGCGGCCAACGTGCCCGGGCCGCAGCTGCTGGCGGAGATCGACGTGCTGTGGAAAAAGCTGATCGTCGCCCGATCCGCGGCCACCGAACCATTGAAGCGGGCCGACGACACCACCACAATCGGCCGTTGACCTCTTTCTTTCTGCCTCCCGCGGCCTTCCCCAGTCGTGGCGTTACCGGATTTGCTACGCGATGAATCAAACGCGCACCTTCCTCATGTTCGCCCTGCTGGCGGTTGCCTATCTGCTGTTTCTGGCCTGGGAGAAGGATTACGCACCACAGCCGCCACAAGCGGCGGTGGCCAGCGCGTCCAGCGCCGCGGCGCCGGCTGATGCCGGCGTGCCCGGCGCGATCCCCGAGGCAGGCGCGCCGCCGGCCGCCGTCACCGCCGGGCAGCATACGGCGGCGCCAACCGCCGCTGCGTCGTCTCGCATCACCATCACCACCGACGTGCTGCGCCTGGTGGTGGATACCCGCGGTGGCAGCGTGGTGCACACCGACCTTCTCGCCTACCCCTCTGTCGCACCCACCCACAAGCAACCCACGCCGCCGCCGGTCGCGTTGTTGAACGACAGCGACACGCGCTATTTCGTGGCGCAAAACGGCCTGGTCAGCAGCAGCGGCGCGCAGGATCAGCCGAACCACCTGGCGCTGTTCCACAGCGACAAGGCGGCCTATGAACTCACCAGCGGCCAGGACGAGCTGCAAGTCCCGCTGACCTGGCAGAGCGCCGACGGCCTCAAGGTCACCAAGATCTACACGTTCAAGCGCGGCAGCTACGTGATCGGGCTGACCCAGCGCATCGACAACGGCGGCACCCAGACCTGGCAGGGCAACGCCTACCGCCAGTTGCTGCGGGTGGAGCCGCCCAAGCCGAGCGGCTGGCTGACAAGTCTCATGGATCCCGAGTCGCGCAGCTTCCAGGGTGCCGCCTGGTACACCGGTGAGAAGTTCGAAAAGCTGCCTTTCAAGAACTTCGCCGAGAAGGACGATGCGCTGGACGCCTCCTACAAGGGCGGCTGGGCAGCCATGCTGAAGCTGTACTTCTTCGCCGCGTGGATTCCGCCGGCGGGTCAGACCGATCACTACACCACCACCACGATCAACCCCGACAGTGCCCATCCGCGCCACCTAATCCGCGCCGTCGGCCCCACCCTCAGTGTGGCGCCGGGGCAGAGCCAGAGCAGCGAGGCGCGGCTGTATATCGGGCCGAACGTGCAGGGTACGCTGGACGCGATCGCACCGGGCCTGGACCTGACCATCGACTACGGCATGTTCAAGGCCATCGCGGTGCCGATGCACTGGGTGCTGTCGCAGTTCCACGCGATATCCAAGAACTGGGGTGTGGCGATCATCCTGCTGGTGCTGCTGATCAAGGGCCTCACCTGGAAGCTCACCGCCGTGCAGTACCGCTCCAGCGCGCGCATGCGCAAGCTGGCGCCGCGCATCGCGCAGCTGAAGGAGCGCTACGGCGACGACAAGCTGAAGATGCAGCAGGCCACCATGGAGCTGTACAAGAAGGAGAAGGTCAACCCGATGGGTGGCTGCCTGCCGGTGCTGATCACCATGCCGGTGTTCTATGGTCTGTTCTACGTGCTCGAATACAGCCTGGAACTGCGCCATGCACCGTTCCTGTGGATCCCCGACCTCAGCGCCGCCGACCCGCTCTACATCCTGCCGATCATCTACGCGCTGGTGATGCTGGGCACGCAATGGCTGAACCCCGTCGCCGCGGGCATGGACCCGACCCAGGCGAAGATGATGAAGGTGATGCCGCTGCTGTTCTCGGTGATGTTCGCCTTCTTCCCCGCCGGCCTGTGTCTCTACTACGCGGTGAACGGCATCGTCGGCCTGGCCCAGCAGTGGTGGGTGACCCATCACGTGGACCGCGAGGAAGCGGCGAAGCCCGCCTGAGCATCGGCCATCTGGCATCGAACAGCTGCAGCCGGGCAACCGGCGCAGCTGTTTTCTTTTGAGGGCCGGCTGCGGCGTTCGATTTACGTGCCACGAAACCACCGCCAACATCATCGCGGCCCTGGAGAACCACCCATGAACAGCCCCGCCACCGACACCATCGCCGCCGTCGCCAGCGCACCGGGCATGGCAGGCGTGGGCATGGTGCGAGTCTCCGGGCCGGCGGTTCCCGCCATCGCCGCGACCCTGCTCGGCCGCGCCCCCACGTCGCGCTACGCCCACTTCGCGGCGTTCCGCAATGCAGCTGGCGAGCTGATCGACCGTGGCCTGCTGCTGCATTTCCCCGCGCCCGCCTCGTACACCGGCGAACACGTGCTGGAATTGCAGGGCCACGGCAGCGCGGTGCTGCTGGACCTCCTGCTGCGCCGCTGCTGCGAACTGGGCGCGCGGCTGGCGCGCCCCGGTGAATTCACCGAACGCGCCTTCCTCAACGGCAAACTCGACCTGGCCCAGGCCGAAGCCGTGGCTGACCTGATCGCGGCCCGCTCGCAGGCCGGCGCGCGCGCCGCGCTGCAATCGATGGAAGGCGTGCTCTCGCGCAAGGTCGACGCGCTGCTGCAATCGCTGATCGCCCTGCGCGTGCACATCGAGGCGGCGATCGATTTCCCCGAGGAAGAGATCGACTTCCTCGCCGACCCCGCCATCACGGCCCAGCTCGACAGCCTGCGCCACGAGCTGGCCGCGCTGCTGCGCGAAGCGCAACGCGGCGTGCGCTTGAATGACGGCCTCAAGGTGGCCATCGTGGGCCGCCCCAACGCCGGCAAATCCAGCCTGCTCAACGCGCTGGCCGGCAGCGACCGCGCCATCGTCACCCCCGTCGCCGGCACCACCCGCGACGTGCTGCGCGAGCACCTCGACCTCGACGGCATCGCCCTGGAACTGGCCGACACCGCCGGCCTGCGCGACACCGACGACGAAGTCGAGCGCGAAGGCGTGCGCCGCGCCCACGGCGAACTGCAGCGCGCCGACGTGGCCTTGCTGGTCACCGACGCCGAACACGCCGATGCCGACCAGCGGTTCTTCGCCAATCTGCCCGAAGGCGTCGAGCGACTCGTGATGATCAACAAGATCGATCTGGATCAGGCCCCTGCCCGCAGCGGCCAGCGCAACGGCACCCGCTGGCTATGGGCCTCGGCCAAGACCGGCGCCGGCCTCGACGCCCTGCGCAAGGCCCTGCGCCTGCTGGCCGGTGCCGGTGGCGAAGGCAGCTTCAGCGCCCGCCGCCGCCACGTCCTCGCCCTTGAAACCGTCCGCGACCACCTCACCCGCACCGCCACCGTGCTGGCCACCACCCGCGCTGGCGAACTCGCCGCCGAGGAACTGCGCCACGCCCAGCAGGCGCTGGGCGAAATCACCGGCAGCTACAGCAGCGATGATCTGCTGGGCGCCATCTTCGGCTCGTTCTGCATCGGCAAATAGCCGTCCATGCGGCTGATAGCCAACAGGCGGCCATCGATCAGATCAGACGCTCGCCGGCAACCGCCGTGCCGTTCGCCGCGCCCGCCGTCGCGCGGCCCAGCTTTTCCGTCGTTCGGCCAAACACGAGAAGATCACGTACAGCGCCGGGGTGCTGAGCAGGGTCAGGCTTTGCGAGATCAGCAGGCCGCCGATCAGGGCGATGCCCAGCGGGCGGCGCAGTTCGCTGCCTTCGCCAAGACCAATGGCGATGGGCAACGCGGCCAGGATGGCGACCATGGTGGTCATCATGATCGGGCGGAAGCGCACGATGCAGGCTTCGCGCACGGCTTCCAGCGGGGTCTTGCCATGTTCGCGTTCGGCCACCAGGGCGAAATCGATCATCATGATCGCGTTCTTTTTCACGATGCCGATCAACAACACCAGCGCGATCTGCGCCACCACCGACAATTCGGTGTCGGTCAACCACAGCGCCAGCAGTGCGCCCACGCCGGCGGCGGGCAAGGTGGACAGGATGGTGACCGGGTGCAGCAGGCTTTCGTACAACATGCCCAGCACGATGTAGACGGTGAGCACGGCGGCCAGCACCAACCACAGCATGCCGCTTTGCGACTGCTGGAAGCGGCGGAAATCGCCGCCCACGTTGAGCCGGATGTCGCCGGGCATGCGCATGCCGCTGACCGTGGACTGCACGATTGCCATCGCCTCGCCCATGCTCACGCCGGGGGCCAGATTGAAGCTCAGATCCATCGTGGTGTACTGGTTCTCGTGGCTGATGGATGAGGGCGACAGGCCCGGCTCCTGGCGGGCGAAGGCGGTGATGGGGATCATCTTGCCGCTGCTGGAGCGCACGTAGATGCGGTTGAGCGCGTCGGGGGTGGCGGTCTGCTCGGGCATGGCGTTGACCACCACCTTGAACTGGTTGATGTCCGAATAGATGGTGGATACCTGGCGCTGCCCGAAAGCGTCGTACAGCGCGCCGTCGATGGCGCCGATCGACACGCCCAACTGCGCGGCGCGGTCGCGGTCGATCACGATGTTCTGGCGCAGGCCGCCCTCTTCCACGTCGCTGCCGACATCGGCCAGTTTCGGATTCTTCTTCAGCTCCGCCACCAGTTTCGGCAGCCATTCCTGCAGTTGCGCCAGGTCGTTGCCCTGCAGCCCGATCTGGTACTGCGCGCCCTGGTCGCCGCCACCGCCGCCACCGCTGGGCAGGTCCTGCACCGGGCGCAGGCGCAGGTTGAGGTCGGGGTATTTCGCGGCCTTGGCGCTGAGCCGCGCCAGCACGGCGAAGGTGTCGTCCGTGCGACCGTCGGCGCGCGTTTTCAGGTCGATGTTGAACGAGCCGCTGGTGCCTTGCCGGCTGCTGCCCAGGCGCGCGCCGACCGACGCCACGTCCGGGTCGGCCAGCAGCATCTCGGTGAGCCGCTGCAGCCGTTGCCGGCTTTCCTCGAACGACACGGTGGCGCTGGAACTGGCGCGGCCCCAGATCAGGCCGGTGTCCTGCGGCGGAAACAGGCCGCTCTTGACCACGCCGAACAGGAAGAACGTGGCCGCGATCAGCAACAGCGGCGTCAGCGAAAACGCCAGCGCATGGCGCAGCGAAAAGCCCAGCGCGCGGGTGTACACGCGCAGCATGCCGGCGTGGAAACGATCCAGCGCCAGGCCCAGCCGCGACGGTTTCTCCGGCTCGCGATGACCATTGAGAAAGCGACCGCACAGCGCCGGCGTCAGGGTCAGCGAGATCACCGCCGACACCACGATGGCCGCCACCAGGGTGGCGGCGAATTCGTGCATGAACATGCCGGTCATGCCGCCGGCAAACAGCAGCGGGATGAATACGGCCACCAGCGAGGCGGTGATCGAGACGATGGTGAAACCGATCTCGCGGGCACCGGCCAGGGTGGCCTGCATGCGGGTCATGCCGCTGTCGATGTGGCGGATGATGTTCTCGATCACCACGATCGCATCGTCCACCACGAAGCCGATGGCGATCACCAGCGCCAGCAGGGTGAGGTTGTTGAGCGTGTAGCCGAACAGGTACATCGCCACGAAGGCGCCGGCCAGCGACAGCGGCACCGCCATGGCGGCGATCAGGGTGGGCGCCAGCCGGCGCAGGAACAGTGCCATCGTGAGGATCACCATCGCCAGCGAGATCAGCAGCGTGGCCTGCACCTCGTGCAGCGAGGCGCGGATGGTGGGCGTGCCGTCGAAGAATGGCGCCAGCCGCGTGCTGGGTTGCAGATAGGCGCGCAGCAGCGGCACCTGCGCCTTCACCAGGTCCACCGTGGCGATGATGTTGGCGTCGGCTTTTCTGTAGACGTACATCAGCACGGCGGGTTTGCCGTCGAACGAGGCGGCCTGGTAGGCGTCTTCGGCGCCCGCGTACACATGGGCCACGTCGCGCAGGCGCACCGGCGTGCCGTTGTGGCTGGCGATCACCAGGCTGGCGAACTCGTCGGCGCTGTGCAGTTGGGTGGTGGCGCTGATCGCCATGGTGGTCTTGCCGTTCGACAGAAAGCCCTCCGGCGACGTGACGTTGGCGGCGCTGAGCGCGTTGCGTAACTGGTTGGGTGAAATGCCCATCGCGTTCAATGCGCGCAGGTTCACGTCGACCCGGATCGCGGGCGTGGCTGCACCGGCGATCTCCACTGCCGACACCCCCGGCAGCTGGCGCAGCCGCTGCGCCAGCAAGGTATCGGCCACGTTGAACAGCGCCTCGGCCGATTGCGTGTCCGAGGTCAGCGCGAACGCGATGATCGGGTCGTCGTTGGGGTCGGCTTTCTGATAACTGGGTGCACCGTTGAGGCCGGTGGGCAGGTCGGGTGCGGCAGCATTGATCGCCGCCTGCACGTCACGTGCCGCCGCATCCAGGTCGACATCGGTATTGAACATCATGAAGACAAAGGTGCGGCCTTCGGAACTGCGCGAACGCATCGTCTGGATGCCGGGCACCTGGCCGAGGTGGCGCTCCAGCGGCGCGGCCACGGTGGATGCCATGGTGGAGGCATCGGCACCGCTCTGGCTGGCCTGCACGAAAATCGCCGGAAACTGCATTGCCGGCAGCGCCGACACGCCCAGCAGGAAATAGCAGATCGCGCCGACCGCAAACAGGCCCATCGCCAGCAGCGAGGTGCCGATCGGGCGACGGATGAAGATGCCGGAGATACTCATGGATTCGAGGTTATCGGGGAACCGGCTGCAGCGCGGCAGGTGGGGCGTGGAGACATCATCCCATCCTCAACGGTCGAGTCGCGAAACGGTTGAATGAGGCTCCCGAATTTCGCTGAAGAGCGGAACGAGCGGCGCGCACTGCTCCTCCCCCTGCAGGGGGAGGTTGGCGACCGAAGGAAGTCCTTCAGGTGAGGGGGTTGTTCAGGATCGCGGGCAAGATCAAAAGCGACCCCAGCCCTCCCCTGCAAACAGGAGAGGGAGCAAAGCGTCGCGCGGTGCAACTCAGGCCGCTTGCTGGGCGTGGCGCAACGCGCGCTGTTCGCGGCGCGCGGCCAGCCAGTCGGAGAAACGCTCCATGTACAGGTAGATCACCGGCGTGGTGTACAGCGTGACCAGCTGCGACAGCAGCA
>DATJCF010000150.1:0-6822 GCA_035514935.1 Rhodanobacter sp.
CGCCACCGCGCAGTGGCTGTCGCGCTACCGCACCTCGGTGCCGATCTACGCGTTGTCGCCGTTCGACGATGCGCGCCGTCGCATGCTGGTATTGCGCGACGTGAAGCCGGTGGAATTCAACCATGCCGGCCAGAACCTGGCCGCCTCCGCCCGCGCCGCCGTGCAGTTGCTGTTCGACCAGGGCAAGCTCAGCGAGGGCGATCGCGTGGTGGTCACCCACGGCGACCATGTCGGTCGTGGCGGTGGCACCAACACGCTGAAACTGCTGGCGGTCGGCACCGGCGGCATGGTGGAAAGCCTGCGCGACCTGTAACGACCAAGTGCGATTTCTACACATGCCCGCGGCTACACTGCGGGCATGCGGTTGCATCCCTGGAGGTTGTCATGAAGTCGTCATTCCGACCGTTCGTCACCATCGTACTTCCCGTACTGATGGCGCTCATCTCCGTACCGTTGCTGGCGCAGGCGAAGATACGCAAGCTCGATCCGCAGAATCTTTACCGCTACTGGATCCTGCTCAATACCCAGATCAAGCTGGATGCGCCGAACAGTGGGCTGAACCTCGACAAGCCCGGCTGTGCCGCCGTGACCTACACGGTCGGCTCGGACGGCGTGCCGCTTGATGTGACCCTGGTCAAACTGATCCCCAAGAGCGACCTGGGCCCGATGGCTGTCAATGCGGTCGCCAATTTCCGCTATGGGCCGTCGCTGACCAACCGCAATGCCGAGCCGATATCCACGTATTACATCGTGCCGTTCAACGCGCCCGAGGACAAAGCGGCGCGGAAGCAGGTGGTCGACGCCTGCGTGCTGCCGGGATACAACAGCCAGCATTGACGCGGCTGCCTTTCCGGGGGCGAGTCACCCTCGCGCAACTGGCCTATAATGGCGAACTCTGAACCGTACCGGCGCGCATGTTGGTGCGGCATCGTCCCTCGTGCGGTTTGTCGCCGCCGCGTTCCACGGAGTCGCCATGAGTATTGAAGATCTCGAAAGCATCGCCCTGGCCATGGTCGCGCCCGGCAAGGGCATCATCGCCATCGATGAGTCGACCAAGACGATCGGCAAGCGTCTGGCCGCCGTCGGCGTCGAGAGCACCGAGGAAAGCCGGCGCGCCTATCGCGAAATGCTGCTGACCACGCCCGGTCTCAGCGAACATATTTCCGGCGCCATCCTGTACGACGAGACGATCCGCCAGTCCACGAAGGATGGCGTGCCGTTCACCACCGTGATGAAGAAGGCCGGCATCATTCCCGGCATCAAGGTCGACAAGGGAACCGTGCCGCTGGCCGGGTTTCCGGGCGACGTGGTCACCGAGGGGTTGGACGGCCTGCGCGAGCGGCTGCAGGAATACGCGAAGCTGGGTGCACAGTTCGCCAAGTGGCGGGCGGTGATCAAGATTACCGAGGACACCCCCAGTTCCACCGCCATCGAGGCGAACTGCCACGCGCTGGCGCGCTATGCCGCGCTGTGCCAGGAGGCGGGTTTGGTGCCGATGGTCGAGCCCGAGGTGCTGATGGATGGCGACCATTCCATCGACGTCAGT
Source organism: Rhodanobacter sp. (assembly GCA_035514935.1). Lineage (GTDB taxonomy): Bacteria > Pseudomonadota > Gammaproteobacteria > Xanthomonadales > Rhodanobacteraceae > Rhodanobacter. Next base: position 1,547 of record DATJCF010000150.1, read on the forward strand.
TATGAAGTGCACGAAGCCGTGCTGCGCAGCCTGTTCAACGCGCTGTACGAACAGAACGTGATGCTGGAAGGCACCATCCTGAAGGTCAGCATGGCCATCCCGGGCAAGGACAGCGACGAGCAGGTGGATGCCGAGGAAGTGGCCGATGCCACCGTACGCGTGCTGAAGTCTTGCGTGCCGGCCTCGTTGCCGGGCATCGTGTTCCTCTCCGGTGGCCAGACCGACAAGCAGGCCACCAGCCATCTCAACGCGATCAACCATATCGGCCCGCATCCGTGGCCGCTGTCGTTCTCGTATGGCCGCGCCATGCAGCAGGCGGCGTTGAAACTGTGGGCGAAAGACCCGAAGGCGAACGTTGCCGAGGCGCAGAAGATCGTCCATGCCCGCGCTCGCGACAACGGCCTGGCAGCACTGGGCCGCTGGAACGGCTGACGCAAGCGAATCGCCACCAGGGCACGAACGAAAGAGGGCACCTTGCGGTGCCCTCTTTCGTTGCGATGACGCGATGGCGTCAGGGCGCAGGACTCAGAAACGGTACTCGGCGCTGACCGAGAAAATCCGCGTGCCAAGCTCGTACACGTTCTTGTCGATCTTGTAGTAATCGAAGTTGCCGCCCACGCTCCAGTGGCGATTGATGTCGTAACCGGTGCCCACGCCCGCGTACCAGCCCAGCGACTGCTCGCTGGCGCGGAACGTGTCGGAGCTGCCGTCGTCATAGGCGATGCGCGCCTTGGCGTGCAGCTTCCACAGGAAGGCGCCGCCGCGCGCGGAAATGTACCAATGGCTGGTCGGGTTGAAATGGCCGTTGAGGCCCAGCGTCCAGCCGTCGCCGGACAGTTTCACGCGGTCGCCGAAGTCGTCGCTCTCGCTGACGCTGCCGAGGTTGGTGTAGCCGACCTCGAAGCCGAGGATGCGCTGATCGCGGTAGCCGGCGTTGACGATGAACGCCGTGCCGGTTTCGGTACCCGAGCCGAAGTCGTCGACCTCTGCACTGTAGTGCGAGCTGCCGACGTTGCCGTTGACGAACCAGCCATTGGGCTGTTCTGCGTGGGCGGTCGCGACGAAGGCCATGCCGCTGGCGGCGATGGCGAGGGGGAGTAGGTGTTTACGCATGGGGATATGGACCCTCCTGATGGTCCGATCAATCCGATGAGCCGCTTCTGCGGCGACGCGATTGTAACGGCTGGCTGGGTCCGGAGAAAAACGCGGACAAAAAGAAAGGCGCCTTGCGGCGCCCTTCTTCCTGTCGTCTGCACGACGGGGTGACTCGCATCAGAAGCGGTATTCCGCGCTGACCGACACCATGTCCGTGCTCAGGTCGACGCGGTCCTTCTTCGCGTCGTAGTAGTCGTAGTTCAGGCCTACGCTGACGTTGTTGTTGAAGTCGTAGCCGAAGCCGGCGCCGGCATACCAACTGGTGTCATCCAGACCCTTGCGGATCGGGTTCTCGTTGTTGCTCAGGCCGTGGCCCTTCCAGCCGTAGATGCCGGTGCGGGCGCTGACATACCAGTTCGGGGTGACGTTGAAGTGACCGTTCACGCCGGCCGTCCAGCCATGCAGCTGCGACTTGCCGTCTTCCACCACCGGATTGTCATTGAAGACGTTCTTGGCGTGGATGTTGCCCAGGTCGTTGTAGCCAACCTCGACGCCGAGCGCGACAGACGGGTTCACCGACCAGCGGTAGCCACCATTGATGGCGTAGCCGGTGTCGTTGTCATCGTAAGGCCCGTGGTTGATCGAGGTCTGGCCGACGTTGCCGTTGACGAACCAGCCGCCGTTCTGCGTGGGCGCACTCTGCGCAAAGGCCGCGGGTACGGCAACCAGGCCGGCAGTGGCGAGGGCGAGGGCAAGCAGACTCTTGTTTTTCATGGATATCTCCAGTGTTTTTTTTTGTGGCAGACGACCCGTTGGGGGAGTGGTCGCTGCGGGTGCGCGTCCTTGGGGGCGACGACACCTGACACTTAGATGGCGCTGCGACCCGGAGATTCAATACCGACAAGTTCAGTATTAAGTCTGGGTTAATCCGCGGCGGGAAGGGGCGCGGCGGCTCGCGCCGCGCCCCTTCGGGGCATCGCCCGATCAGAACCGGTATTCAGCCGATACCGTGGCGGTATCCGAGCTGAAGCTGATGCCGTGCTTCTTGGCGTGGTAGTAGTCGTACGCCAGGCCCAGGCTGAAGTTGTTGTTGACGTCGTAGCCCACGCCGGCACCGGCGTAGTAGTCGACCTTGTCCAGCGAGTGACGGTTGACGTCCTGGTTGTTGTAGCCGTGACCCCTCCAGCCATACACGCCGGTGCGGCCGCTGACATACAGCCCCTGCCACACGTTGATGCGGCCGTTGACGCCGGCGGTCCAGCCGCGCAACGCGTTGCGGCGACCGGTGAGGTTGACATTGTCGCTGTTGAAGGCGTTCTTCAACCGGAAATTGCCCAGGTCGTTGTAGCCGATATCAACGCCCAGGCCGACGTCCTGGCCGACCTTCCAGCGGTAGCCGCCGGTCAGTGCGTAGGTGGTCGGGTGATCGTTGTACGGGCCTTGCGCCACGTGGGCCTGGCCAACGTTGGCACCGATGAACCAGTTGCCGCTGCCAACAGCCTGGTTCGGCTGGTAGTTGCCGGTTGCCGACGTCGGGGTGCTGCTGGAAACAGAGTCGTCCTGCGCAAGTGCGGGCAGGGCGCAAAGAGACGCGGAGGTAATCGCCAGGGCTAGTAGTGTTTTTTTCATGAGGGAACTCCTGCGTATAACCAATGCATCGTCGGGTTGGGGAAAACCCGATGACGACCCACGGAATCCGGGGGCGGGTGCATTGAACAGGCCCGAGCCTGAAGCGCGCCGATATGTCCTGAGCAAAAATTAAGGTCGAATTAATGTTTGGCCTTTCAGCCGTCCAAACCCGCGCCTCCCAAGGGGCGCGACAGTGACAAGCTGAATCAGCGATAATGGGATTTTGCCCGCCCCGGAGAGAACCTGATGCCCACCCGTCGTGAACTAGCCAATGCTGTGCGTGCCCTGGCCATGGATGCCGTCGAGGCGGCCAAGTCCGGCCATCCGGGCATGCCGATGGGTATGGCCGACATCGCCGAGGTGTTGTGGAACGATTTCCTGCAGTTCAATCCGGGCAACCCGGGCTGGTCCAACCGCGATCGTTTCGTGCTCTCCAACGGCCACGGTTCGATGCTGCAGTACGCGCTGCTGCACCTGTCCGGCTACGACCTGCCGATCGATGAGCTGAAGCACTTCCGCCAGCTGCATTCGAAGACGGCCGGCCATCCCGAATACGGCCACACGCCCGGCGCCGAAACCACCACCGGCCCGCTGGGCCAGGGCCTGGCGAACGCCGTGGGTTTTGCGCTGGCGGAAAAGATCCTGGCGGCGCGCTTCAACCGGCCGGGCCACGACATCGTCGACCACCACACCTATGTGTTCCTCGGCGACGGCTGCCTGATGGAAGGCATCTCGCACGAAGTCGCCTCGCTGGCCGGTACCTGGAAGCTGGGCAAGCTGGTGGCGGTGTATGACGACAACGGCATCTCCATCGACGGCGAGGTCGAAGGCTGGTTCACCGACAACACCCCGGCCCGTTTCGAAGCCTACGGCTGGAACGTGATCCGCGACGTCGACGGCCACGACGCCGAGGCGGTGAAGAAGGCGCTGGCGCAGGCCACCGCGCAGAGCGAGCGTCCCACGCTCATCTGCGCCAAGACCATCATCGGTTTCGGTGCGCCGAACAAGCAGGGCAAGGAAGAAAGCCACGGCGCCGCGCTGGGCAAGGACGAGATTGCCGCCGCGCGCGTGCAGTTGCAGTGGAACCATGCGCCGTTCGAGATCCCGGCCGACATCTATGCGGGCTGGAATGCGCGCGACAAGGGCGCCGCCCGCGAGCGCAGCTGGGACGAGGCATTCGCCGCCTACGCCGCGGCGCACCCGGAACTGGCGGCCGAGCTGAAGCGCCGCCTGGCCGGCGAGCTGCCGCAGGATTGGGCCGAGAAATCGCAGGCATATGTTGCCAAGCTGCAGGTGGAAGGTCCCGAGGTTGCTTCGCGCAAGGCCTCGCAGATGACCCTGGACGCGTACGGTCCGCTGCTGCCCGAACTGCTGGGCGGCTCGGCCGATCTGGCCGCCTCCAACCTCACCAAGTGGAAGGGCAGCCTCGATGCCGGCAACGGCAACAGCTCCGACGGCAAGGGCAACTACGTCTATTACGGCGTGCGCGAATTCGGCATGACCGCGATCGCCAACGGCCTGGCGCTGCACGGCGGCTTCATTCCCTACGACGCCACCTTCATGGTGTTCTCCGACTACGCCCGCAACGCGGTGCGCATGAGCGCCCTGATTCCCGCGCAAGCCATCCACGTCTACACGCATGACTCGATCGGCCTGGGCGAAGACGGCCCCACCCATCAGCCGGTGGAACACATGGCCAGCCTGCGCCTCATTCCGAACAACCACGTGTGGCGTCCCTGCGATGCGGTGGAGTCGGCGGTGTCGTGGAAGGCCGCGATCGAGCGCCGCGGCGCGCCGTCGTGCCTGGTGTTCTCGCGCCAGGCACTGAAGCATCAGCAGCGCGACGCGCAGCAACTGGCGGACATCCGCCGCGGCGGCTACGTGCTGTCCGATCCGGCGGACACGAAGTTCCAGCTGATCCTGATCGGCACCGGCTCCGAAGTGGAACTGGCGATGGAAGCCTCGCGCGCGCTGGCGCAGCAGGGCATTGCCGCTCGCGTGGTGTCGATGCCGTGTACCGACGTGTTCGACGAACAGCCGCTGGAATACCGCGAAGGCGTACTGCCGGGCTGGTGCCGCGCCCGCGTGGCGGTGGAAGCGGCCAGCGCCGACTTCTGGGCCAAGTACGTCGGTTTCGACGGCGAGGTGATCGGCATGAACACCTTCGGTGCCTCCGCGCCCGCCCCGCAGCTGTTCGAGCACTTCGGTATCACCGTGGCGCACGTGATCGAGGCCGCCAGGCGCGTGGTGAAGTAGAGCGAATGCGCCTGTAGGAGCGCACCCTGTGCGCGACAGCTCTTCGTCACGTGACGGAAAGCATCGCGTACAGGGTGCGCTCCTGCAGGAGAATGCGGTTACGCGCGGGCGTCGGCCAGCTGCTGCTCCTGGAACGCCCTGGGCGTACAGCCCAACTCCCGGCGGAACACGGTGTAGAGGTATTGCACCGAGGTGAAACCGCAACGCACGGCGATGTCGGCCATCGACGATTCGCCCTGCCGCAGCAAATCCTGCGCGATTTCCAGCTTGTGCCGCAGGATCTCCTGGTGGACGCT
>DATJCF010000151.1:0-14909 GCA_035514935.1 Rhodanobacter sp.
GATCGCCAGCCCGGCAAGACAGTCGCCACCAGTTCGCCACTGGGCAAGACACTGGCCGCCGCCGATAGCCTGGCGATGGCGCAATTGCTGGGTGAACACGAGCGACTGGCTCGCGACGTGGACCTCAGCCACTCTTGGCCCGATGCCTTTGCGCCGTCGCTGTTGGCACGTTGCCAGCAGGATCTGCGGCGCCATTTTCCCGCGGCTGAGAAATCGATCTGAGCGCCGTGCCATTCGGCATGGCCGTCAGCGGTGGAGTTCGCGGTCGTCCTCCCGGCTGACGCTCAGTCCGATCAGTCGCGATACCACCAACGCGATATACATCACGCCCACGAACATCTCCAGGCAGGCCAATGCGCGCGCGTGCACGGTGATGGGTATGACGTCACCGATGCCCGTGCTCGACATCAGGGCAAAGCTCAGAAACAGCAGTTCGGTCCAGCTGCGAGGAGCGGTCGGATTGACCGCAGCGGCAAAACAGCCCGGCTGCAATACCTGGCACAGCACGAACAGGTAGGTGAAGCCCCAGACAAGCAGGGTGAAGGTGGCGCCGGCGGCGAACATCTCGTCGGTGGTGGCGCGGCGATCGGCCAGCATGTAGGCGATCAGGCAGCCGGCCGCGTAGAAGTAGAACAGCGCCTCCAGCGCGGCCCACCACGGTTTCAGTGCCGGCATGTCCAGCATCAAACCCATCGCGTTGCACACGACCGCGGGCACGGCGATGGCCACGCTTATCCAGCCCCGGCCGCGGGTCCGCTGCACCATCGAAATGGCCAGTATCAACACCACCACGCCGAAGGCGCCGAACAGGGCGCGTGCCGCACGCGTCTGCTCGATGAACGGATACAGCAGCAACCCGGCCAACTGCACCAGCAGCAGTGCCGCGGACGGATGGCGGATGAGGATGGCAAGCCACCGCAAACGACGCATGCTCCACACGGTATCGCCGTCACTCGTTCGCATGCGTCACCCTTTTGCTCCAAAGGCCGTTTCGAAGACGGCGTTGCCGATGTTCAACACGCGGGGCCGTGGCCATCCCCATCGTCCGGATGCCGCGCCTGCCACGCCTCCAGCAACATACGGTAGCGTTCGAGCGACGCCTCGTATACGTCATGGACACAGCGGACGCAGCCTTCGCCACAGCAATCGTCCGGGTCCGGCGCAACGGGCGGAATCGGGGGTGGATCGCTCGGCCCTGCCGGATCGTGCGTCATGGTTTCAGCCCATCGATGGAACGCTTGATGCTCGCATATTCGCGCGTTTCACCGGCACTATCGATGACGCTTGAAGAATCCTGGGGCAAAAGACTAGCGGCTGGCCGATCCGGCGCAGATTGGCAGGGTGAAAGAGACGTCCATAAGCCTTTCGGCCCACGCGTCGCTCCGTCGAGCGGCAACTGTGCGTCTCCGATCGCACCTCAGTGGGCACCGGTGCTGCAATAGGCTATCGTTCTCCGTGCGTTGCGCGCCGTAGACCCGGAAAGGCGCACGTCAGGGGAAAACCGCGCATGCATGAAATTGCAAGCCAACCGAGCTTCGGCTATTTCACGGCCGCCTTGCTGGCAACGGCAGCCGTGGCGCTGTCGTCGGGCATGCAGTTTCTGGTTATCGGCCTGCGCCATCAACGTGAACTGATGTACCAGGCGTATGCGGTGTTGTGCATCTGCATCGCCGCCCTCGCCCTCTCCAACGTGCTGCTGGACTGCGCCACGACGCTCGCGCAAGCCACGCTCGCGCTGCGGCTCATGTACGCCTCGTCGATCTTCTCGTTCCCGGCCTTCATCGTTTTTGTCAGCACCTACACCCGAAAACCCGTAAGCCGCTTCGCCTTCGGCGTGATCCTGATGGTGGCCACGGGCTTCTTCTGGTTCGATCTGCGGGCACCTTACGGACTGCATGCCAGCCTCGGCGCCGGTGCCCCGATGGTGCTTCCGTGGGGGGAATCCCTGTTCACGCTGAAGGTGCAGCCATCCATCGCCAGCCACGCCTTCCACATCCTGACCTATGTGGTTTTTCTCTGGGCGCTGCTGCGCTCGTGGCGGTTTTACCGGGGCGGCCAGGCGCAGCCCGGGCTGCTGTTGAGCATTTGCCTGCTGGTGCAATTCACCGCCATGCTTTGGGGCGACATCGCGATCGATATTTTCGACCAGCCCTACCCCTACCTGGACGCCTTCGCGTTCCTGCCGTTCGTGTTGCTGATGGGCGTCTCGCTGGCCAGCCAGTTGCGCGCCCGCACGCTGCAACTGGAACAGACCACGCTTGAACTGCGCGCCGAAGCCGAGACCCGGCGCGAAGCCGAGCTGGATTTGCGCCACATCGCCTACCACGATCCGTTGACCGGCTTGCCCAATCGTTCGCGCGCGCTGCATTCATTGGCCGAAATGCTGGCCGATGCCAACCAGTCTGGCCGGCACGGCGCCGTGCTGATGATCGACCTGGACAACTTCAAGACCATCAACGACTCGCTCGGCCACCACGTCGGCGACCGCGTGCTGGAGGCCATCGCCGACTGCCTGCTTGCGGTAGCGCCCGGCGAATCCACCGTGGCCAGGCTCGGGGGCGACGAGTTCCTGGTGCTGCTGGATGCCGGATCGCACGACGCCATGGATGCGGACACCACCGCTGCGCTCGCCATGGGCGTGGCCGAAAGCATGGTGCAACGGCTTTCCGTCCCGTTACCGATCGACAGCCGCATCCTGGCCATCGGCGCCAGCATCGGCGTCGCGGTTTTTCCCAACGGCGATGCCGAAGCAGCCGACATCGTGCGCTGCGCCGACATCGCGCTGTATCGCGCCAAGGCTGCCGGGCGCAATGGTGCGCGACTGTTTTTGCCGCACATGCAACAGGACGCGGACAACCGCCTGGAACTGGAGCGCGGCCTGCGCACTGCGTTGGAGCGCAATCAGCTGTCGCTGCATTTCCAGCCGCAGGTGAGCATGAACGGCAAGCTGCTGGGCGCCGAAGCGCTGTTGCGCTGGCACCATCCGGAACTGGGCGACGTACCACCAGACGTCTTCATCCCGGTGGCCGAGGAAACCGGCCTGATCCATGCGCTCGGCACCTGGGTGATCACGCGCGCTTGCGCGCATATCCAGGCCTGGCGCAGCCAGGGAGTGAATTTCGGCGGGCGCCTGGCCGTGAACGTCAGCCCCTGGCAAATTGCCCATCCCCAGTTCGTCGAACACATCCAGGCCATCGTGGTGACGGCGGGCATCGATCCGGAGTGGCTGACGCTGGAGCTTACGGAAAGCGCGCTGCTGAACGATTTCGAGACGGCGCTGGCCACCTTGCATGCGCTGTCGAACATCGGCTTCCGGCTGGCGATGGATGATTTCGGCACCGGCTATTCATCGCTGGCCTATCTGCAGCAATTGCCGCTGGACGAACTGAAGATCGACCGCTCCTTCGTCAGCGCGCTGCAGCCGTCGGTTCCCGACCCGCTGGCTGGATTCATCGTGGACATCGGCCGCCGCCTGGGCATGGCCACCATTGCCGAAGGCGTGGAAACGGAACAACAACGCGCGCGGCTGGGCGCCATGGGTTGCGACACGCTGCAAGGTTACCTGATCTGCCGTCCGCTCCCCGAAGCGGACTACCTGCGCTGGCTGGCTGCGCGCAAAGCCACCGCCATTGAGAGAAGCACGATCGCCTAGAAACCCGGTGCGCGCCGCCTGTCCGTCTACTTCGCACGCCGCCGGTCCAGCATCGCCACTTCGGCGGCGCTCAGGCGACGCCACTGGTTCTTCGGCAGATCGCCCAGCGGCAACGAGCCGATCGCCACGCGGATCAGGCGCAGCACGTCAAATCCCAACGCCGCCAGCAGGCGGCGTATGTGGCGATTGCGGCCCTCATCCAGCACCACCTCCAGCCAGGCGTTCTTTTCACCCTGCCGCAAGACGCTGGCGTGACGCACTTTCAGCCACTCATCCCCGTCCGCGATCCCGGCATGCATGGCGGCCAGGGCGGCTGCATCCGGCTGCCCCGCCACCTGCACGTGATACGTCTTGTCGAGATGGGTGGCTGGGTCGGTAATGCCGGCCGCCCACGTCGTGTCGTTGCTCAGCAACAGCAAGCCCTCGCTGGCCTTGTCCAGTCGCCCCACCGGGCCCAGCCAGGGCAAACCGGCGGCGGCCAGCGCCGTGTAGACCGTGTCGCGGCCGCGCTCGTCGGATGCACTCACCACCAGGCCGCGCGGCTTGTTGTACATCACATGGACTTTTTCCGCCGACGCCAATGGCTTGCCGTCGAGCGTGATCGGCGGGCCGTCCGGCCGGATGGGAAAATGCGGATCGCTGACCACGCGCCCGGCCACGCTGACCCGGCCATCGCGAATCCATTGTTCCGCCTGGCTGCGCGAACAAACGCCGGCCTTCGACAATATCCGCGCAAGACCGTGGCGCGGAGTGGCAGCCTTTACGCTGGTGCGGGTGTTGCCGGAGGTGGAACGCATCGCGATAGCGTAACGAATACACGCGCCAAACGCCGACCGTGAGGGCAAAAAAAAACCGGCCGAAGCCGGTTTTTTCTATTCACCGGACTCCGAATGGAGTCCGGCATTTACTGCCGCGGTTCGATTACTGCTGAACCTGCAGTTCCGTGCGACGGTTCTGCGCGCGGCCGGCATCGGTCTCGTTGTCACCGATCGGGTTGCTTTCGCCGTGACCGATCGGGCCTTCCAGACGGCTGGCATCGATGCCATGGCTGGTCAGGTAGTTGTAGACGATCGAGGCGCGACGCTCCGACAGGCTCTGGTTGTAGGCATCCGTACCCACCGAGTCGGTGTAGCCGGCAACGGTGACGTGCACCTGCGGGTAACGCTGCAGGGTGTCGACGGCCTGGTTCAGAACGGCGATCGAATCGGAGCTCGGCTCAGCCAGTGCGCCGGAGATATCGGTCTCGTTCTTCTTCGGGCGATCGAACTTGAAGTTCACGCCACGCAGGTCGATGACGACCTTCTGCGCGCAACCGTCGGGGCCGACGATGGTGCCGGCCGTGGTCGCCGGGCACTTGTCTTCGCAGTCGTTCACGCCGTCGTTGTCGCTGTCCATGGTGGAGCAGTCAGCCACCGGAGCCGGTGCTTCAACCGGGGCCGGAGCCGCGGCCGGTTCGCCAAAGCGCGAAACGATGCTGAAGCCCAGGAACCAGTCGCCATAGCCGTCTTCGGCCGGCTGGGACTTGTCGTCCCAGTCGTAGCGGTAGCCGGCTTCGATGCGGACATCGGAGCTGTCGGTGATGGTCTTGGACAGACCGCCGCCCAGTTCAGCAGCCGGCGACCAGCCTTTGTCGCCCGCGTTCTGGTGGTGGCTGCCCATGACGCCAGCCAGCACGTACGGACGCCATGAATCCCAGGCGCCAGCGTAGAAACGAACGGCTGCGCCGATCGTGTTGTTGGCCCAGTTGCCGCCGCCATCGACGTCGCGCTTGGTGCGGTCAGCGAAAATGTCGATGGACGCATTCGGCGAGATGAAGCGGCCGACACCCAGACCGTAATAAACCTGGCGGCTGTTGGTATTGCGGTCGGTGTCGTTGTAATAGCCACCAACGGTCGGGGCAATGTACCAGCGACCATCATAGTCGGCCGCCGCGGTGGACGAAGAGGCGGTATCGACGGCGCCCGTGGTGTCCTGCGCGTGTACGGCGCCAACGCCGCCCAAAGCCAGCGCAATCAGAAAATACAAGCCCTTACGTTTCATCGGGTGTCTCCTTGTGTGGGATTTTTCGTCCGCTTGACAACATAGATACGGGGATCGAACGAATGGCTAATGACAACGGCTCTTTCACCGATTCGCCGTGCCACGTTCGACGCGAACTTTAGCAAAAAATAAACATACCCGACCGCTTCCGCGACGGCTCGTTCATTTTCCGCTTATGTCGTCTTTACAGTGTGAATAGACCGAGGAAGTCCTGAATCGGCATTTCATCCAGTGCGGTCGCGTCACCGGTTGCCGCCAGGATGGCATTTACCCGGTGCTCGGGCAGATGCCCGCGCAGGGCGGACTCAAACTTCCTCAGCAGCACCGGGATGCCTTCGGCGCGGCGGCGGCGATGGCCGATCGGGAAATCGACGGAGACTTTCTCCGTGCTGCTGCCATCCTTGAAGAACACCTGCACGGCATTCCCGATGTAGCGCTTGGCCGGATCGAAGTAATCACGGGTGAACTGCGGGTTCTCGCTCACCGTCATCTTGTTGCGCAGCGCATCGATCCGCGGGTCGGCGGCCACGTCGTCGCTGTAGTCGCTGGCTACCAGTCGCCCGAAGATCAGCGGCACGGCCACCATGTACTGGATGCAATGATCGCGATCGGCGTAGTTCGCCAACGGGCCGGTCTTGTCGATGATGCGGCAGCCCGCTTCCTGGGTTTCGATCACGATCCGGTCAATATCGTCCAGCCGGTCGGCAACCTGCGCGTGCAACTGCATGGCGCACTCCACCGCGGTTTGCGCATGGAACTCGGCGGGGTAGCTGATCTTCAGCAGCACGTTTTCCATCACGTAGCTGCCGAACGGACGCTCGAACTCGAACGGCTTGCCGTTGAACGCCACGTCGTAGAAACCCCAGGTCTTCGCACTCAACGCCGAGGGATAACCCACCACGCCGCGATGCACCGCGTTGATCGCGTGGGTTACCGCGCGGCGGCAGGCGTCACCAGCGGCCCAGCTTTTGCGCGGGCCGGTGTTGGGTGCGTGCCGATAGGTGCGCAGCGCGCCGTTGTCGATCCAGCTGTGCGATACCGCCGCAACCACCTGGTCCCTGTTGCCACCCAGCATCGCGGTAGCCACCGCGGTGGACGCCAGACGCACCAGGATCACGTGGTCCTGCCCCACCCGGTTGAAGCTGTTGAGCAGCGCGTAGCCGCCCTGGATCTCGTGCGCCTTGATCGCATAACCAAGCACGTCGCGCACGGTCAGCGGCTGGCCGCCTTCACGTACAGCCTTGCGGCTGAGGTAATCGGCCACCGCCAGGATCGCGCCCAGATTGTCGGAAGGATGGCCCCACTCGGCCGCCAGCCAGGTGTCGTTGAAATCCAGCCAGCGGATCTGTGTACCGATCGCGAACGCCGCCTGCACCGGATCCAGCTCGTGGCTGGTACCGGGCACGCGTGCGCCGCCGGGCAAGGTGGCGCCAGGCACCAGCGGGCCGAGATGCTTCACGCATTCGGGAAATTTCATCGCCAGCATCGCCGTGCCCAGCGAATCGAGCAGGACATGGCGGGCGGTGTCGTAGGCCTCGGTCGAGTCGATGCGGTAGTCGATCACGTAGTCGGCGATGTCGACCATCGGCTGATCGGGATCGGGGCGGATGGCGGAGCGGACGTCGGGCGCACTCATGGTGTCTTCTCGCTAAATCGGAAACGACCATTTTAGCCTGAGCACCCATCGACCGCTTGCCACGCGGGGGGCACATGGGGACAATGGCCGCTCCCAAAAGGGAGTAGTTCCCGATGCGGCTTCCCGCATCGGTGCGGTGATCGTCAACACGAGCGACGCTTCGCTCCGGTCACCGCGGCAGCCACGTTGCGAACGAGACTTTTGCGGTGGCTACGGGCCGCGCGCGTCCGTACCCGCTGCATTGTCCGCCGCGCATGGATTGTCCTATGGATTTTTTCACCCCTGATTTCTTCTCCGGCCTGCTGGCCATCGTGCTGCTCGACCTCGTGCTGGCGGGCGACAACGCCATCGTCATCGCGATGGCCGCCAGCCGCCTGCCCAAGGAGTTGCAGAAGAAAGCGGTGTTCTGGGGCACCTTCGGCGCCGTCGCCGTACGTTTCGCCCTGACCGCGGTGGTGGTCTACCTGCTCAAGCTGCCAGGCCTGATGCTGGTCGGCGGCGCGTTGCTGTTGCCGATCGCCTGGAACCTGCTGCGCCACGACGGCGATGAAAGTCACGAGATCAAGGCAGGCCGCACGTTCTGGAGCGCCTTGCGTACGATCATCGTGGCCGATGCGCTGATGGGCCTGGACAACGTGCTGGCGATCGCCGGTGCGTCACGCGGCCACCTGGGTCTGGTGATCATCGGCCTGCTGATCAGTGTGCCGCTGGTGGTGTGGGGTTCGACCCTGATCCTGAAACTGATCGAGCGCTTTCCGATCATCATGTACGTGGGCGCTGGCGCCATCGCGTTCACCGCCGCGCGCATGATCGGGCACGACCACTGGCTGGCGGGCTGGTTCGCTGCGCACGGCTGGGCGCAGTACGCGCTGGACGTGGTGCTGGTTGGCGCGGTTTGCGTGGGCGGCTGGCTGGCGCAGCGGCGGCGGGCGGAACGATCCGCGCCCGCATCGAAAGCGGCCCCCCACGGCTAGTACGTGGTTGGCAGGCGCACGGTCACGGTGGCGTCGGGCGTATCGCGGGTGATGCCGACACCGAGCGCCACGTTCAGCGTGCGCCGGTCGCTGAGGCGATAGGAGCCGCCGACCAGCAAGGTACCCAGCACGGTCTTCGCCGACCCCGCCACCGTCTTGCCGTTCTGTTTGGTCAGGCCCACGAAACTCTGGTCGTAGCCCAGGCTGATGGACGCCTTGTCGTTCAGCGCAAAGCCCATGCCGAGGCTCAGATCCACCACGTCGCCCACCTCGATCGCGCCCAGCGATTCCCTGTCCCCACCAAGCACACGGCGGCTCACGCCATGGCGGGCAAAGTTGTGCAGGTAGCTGAGGTTGCCGAAAAACACCACCGGGTCGGACGGATACAGCCAGGTCACGCCCGGCTGCAATGAATAGAAACCCGAACCCGTCGGCAGCTGCAGCGGCATGCCGGTGCCGGTGACGTTCTGGATGCAGCGGTTGGCGCAATCGGTGGTGACCTCGAACGGATCGCGGCCAGTGCGCGATTTGAAGCGCAGCCAGCCCACGAAATAGGGTTTGTCGGCGCCGCCATCGTTCATCTGGTAGCGCGCGGTCGCCTCGATATCACCCAGGCCGTGGCCACTGGTGGTGAACACGCGATCCTCCGCGCTGCCAGTGAATATCTCGCGGCTGGTCGTGTCGGTGTGGCTGTACAGATACGGCACCCGCAGCTCCAGCTCCATCCGGTTGGTGAGCCCGTAGCGCAGCGCCAGCGCGCCGGTCTGCGTGGTGGTCCTGACCTGGCGCGCGTCGATCAGGCCGATCAGCACGGCGGGAATCACCGTGTAGCCGATCAGGTCGACCCGGTCAGCCGAGGAGTAGCCGAACTGGTACGACGGCTCGATCACGAATTTGCCGCGCGGCGTGAGCACGCCGGGCTGCTCGAAGATGGGCGCCACGGCAGGCGGCCCCGGTTCGCGCACGGGTGCGCGGCCGACCGGTTGCGGTGCGGCAGCGACGGCCGTTTCCGTTGCTGCCGTGCCGGATGTGGCGGCTGTGTTCGCGGTGCCCGCAGACTTGTCGCTGCTGTCCATGCCCATCTCGTGGCGCAAGGCGCGGTAGTCGGCTTCCTGTGCCGCCAGCGCGCGCTTGAGCTGCTCGATCTGCGCCATCTGGGCGGCCAGCTGGCTGCGCATGGCATCCAGCCGTTCGCCCTGCTGGATCACGTTCTGCCTGATGGCGGCGGGCAGTCCATCGGCAGTGGACGCCGGTTGCTGGGCATGTGCCATGCCGAGACACAGCAAGCCGACGCAACCGGCGGCATATTTGCTTCGCGACGATTTCCCTGCCATGCCCTTTCCTCGTGAGCCCAAAAAGCGCGTGCGAAGCCGCACCTCACCTCGTCGTCCGCGTCACCACTCAATGCCCCAGCGACTGGATCAATGCACCCTGCAAGGTGTCGCCCAGGCGCGCGTTGCGAAACTGGTCCAGGTGATCCACTGACGCGTCGATCGTGGTGAGGTTCTGGATATGCTGGCCGTCGAGGCTGTTCTGGATCACGGTGGCCGTGGCGGCGCCCGATGGCACCAGCGCCGTCGTGTTGCCCTGCCCGACCTGCACCACCGTGAGGACGCCATCGACCGCAGCCAGCGCCCGCGCCTGCGCGGGCGACATGTGGCCGATATCGGGTATCGACACGCTCGTGCGCGTGGCCAGATTGCCGTTGACATAAACCACGCGATCGATGCCGAACGACGCCAGCAAACCGTTGCCGTTGTCGAAGCCACCGCGCATGGTGTCGAGCTGCGCGTTGCCGACCGGAAGCGACCAGGCATTCACGCAGGGCGACCCGCACGCCGCCGTCGCCAGCGGTGCCGTACCAACCATGACCGCCGCGATCAAACCCAATAAGCAAGAACGAAGATGCCGTGAATGTCGGGGCTTGGTCATGGTTCGTTCCACGCTCAGAGATCGTTGGGACCGCGTTTGGGCAGGGTGATCCGGTCCAGCCCGCGCCGGTCGATGCCATCGCCCAGCGAGGCCAGCGGTGCGGCGCGCCAATCGTCCGCGCTATTGAACACAGCCAAGGTGCGGCGGTTATGGATGACGAAGACCAGCTTGCTCTGCCATGCCGCCTCGAACGTGCTGCGCGCCATCGCCCGCGTGCCGCGCGCGGGGTCGCCCACCAGCACGCGACCGTTGTACAGGCCCTTCACCACCACGAAATGGTGGTAGCCCTTTTCGTTCAACAGCACGATGGCCGGCACGCTGGATTGGCGCAGCTTGTCCAGCGGCACATGAAACCCGTCGGCCTCGAAACCGTTGGCATGCAGGAAGCGCTTGATGTCCAGCAGCGAGAACCCCTCGCGGCGGATCTTCGCGCGGTCGCCATGGGCGTACATCTGCTCGAACACCCATTGCTCGTCCACCGGGTAGCCGTATTGATAGGTCAGCAAGGTGGCGGTGGCCGCGGAGCCGCAACTGAAATCGAAATGCTGGCGGATGGTGTTCCTGAAACGCGCCTCCTTGAGACTGGTGAGGTGGAACGTGTAGCCGTTGCCCTGGATGCCAGGCACCTCCATCGTGGCCGCCCACGCCGAGCCGAGCGGTAGCATTGATACCGCGAGCAGCACCTTGCACCAGCAGCCATGCTTCATGGCTGGAATTGCACGTTGATGATCGTGGCGTTCTGGATCAGCACGTTGTTGCCGCTGTTCTGGATCACCATCGGCACGCCCGCCGCCCCCGTGAAGGCGCCATCGGAAATCGTGTTGTAGCCGCTGGCGACGTGATCGGCGCTGTTGTTGTCCACGGTGCCGTGCAGGTGCATGTTTTCCACGATGTCGGTACCGCCACGCATCGTGGCCAGGGTGGCCGGCGTCGCACGCGGCCCGAAGCCGTCGATGTTGTCCGGCGCGGCCACATGGGCCGTACCTGCCGGCGAGGGAGGCGCCACCGGGGCCGGTGGTTGCGCGAGGGCCGCCATCGCCAATGGCGCCAGCAGGCATCCCAATGTGGGCAGGAAAGATCGGCAGCTTCGCATGGCGTCACTCCGTGAATGCTCGGCGCCATGGCACGGCGCATCACCGTGCCATGGCCAGGTCAGGGAAAACGCCGTGGAGCATCACTCCACGGCGGGCTTTCCGTTACGGGCCGACGGTGAGGTTGGCCTGCACATTCACGCTTTGCTGGACCAGCGCGGCGGCGCCGCTGTTCTGGGCGATCACCGCGATACCCGCGGCACCCACGGCAGTGCCGTTCATCTGGTTGGACATGTCGAAGCTGCCGGCATCCGCGTACGACGTGCCGCCGGCACCACCGGCGCCACCGGCCGCGCCCATGCCATCGCCGCCGTTGCCGGCACCGCCGTTGCCGCCCGCGCCACCGTTGCCGGCGGTATTGCCACTGGCACCGCTGCCGCCGCCGCTGCCGGTGGCCGCGCCGCTGTCCGACGTGGCCGCACCACCGGTACCGGCACCGGCCATCCAGCTGTCCGCACCACCCGTCGCGGTACCGCTGTTGCCGCCGGAGAGCATGCCGGAGCTGTCGTTGTTGTTGTCGCCGGCCGCGCCGCTGCTGTTGCCGCCCGCACCGAGGCTGCCCGCGGCGACACCACCACTGCTCGCCGATCCGTAACCACCGGCGCCGCTATGGCCTTGCGCGTCGCCACCGCGGCCACCATGGCCCGCGTTGCCGCCATTGCCCCTGGCTCCGTAACCGTCACCGCCGGCTCCACCGCGCCCGCCATCGGCATTGCCCATGTTGTTGGCGGCGTTGCCCACGGTGACGCCCACGTTCGAGACCGTGCCGCTCAGTTCGCTGTTGGCGGCGACGCGGTTGACGTTGTTGGAGCTGGTCATGTCATGCGAATCGGCGTGGGTACTGGAGTTGGAGTGGCTGCTGGAGTCGTTGGCGTTGGCCACGTTCTGCAGCACGGCCGCGTTGTCCTGGGCGTTGGAGCCGCCACCGTTGTTCTGGGTCTTGTCCGCCATCGCGGGCAAGGTGAGGCCGATACCGAGGCAGATGGCAGTAGCGATAAGTGTCTTGCGCATGGTCGTTCTCCGTTTGAAAGCCTGATCAAGCTCTGGAATCACCCCGGCGGGCCGGGGCCGTTGTCTGCGATGCCAGAGAGGTCGGATCAGGCGCTCACCGGAACGACGGTGCGTTCGGCAATTCCATGACAACCATCAAGACTTGCTGATCCTGGCTACAACCGGCTCGTGTTCGCAGCGTGCGGAATCTGCATAAACGGTGCCGATCGAGCGGATCAGATTAATTTCAACGAAATCATTGATTTGCGGTTAAAACCAGGAGAACGAAACGCTTCCGTTGCGGAAACGGTGTAACACCGGTGATACACCCGCCACGCGCCACCCGGCGGCAAATGGGCGCACCGATGTCGCCACAGCGGGCTCGGTGCGCCCGTGGTGGCGTCGGTGGGGGGTGTATCAAGGTTGTTACAGGTGTATCGCGGCAAGGCGGTGTCGCCGTTGCCGCGGGGCTTCAATCAGCGTGTATGAAGAGCATCGCGACCGAAGTCGCTCCCGCGCATCGTCAGCGCTTGTCGATGGATGTGTAGCTGCGGTCTTCCGGACCGGTGTAGTTGGCGCTGGGGCGGATGATCTTGCCGTCCTCGCGTTGCTCGATCACATGCGCGCTCCAGCCGGACGTGCGGGCGATCACGAACAGCGGCGTGAACATCGCGGTGGGCACGCCCATCATGCGGTAGGCGCTGGCCGAGAACCAGTCGAGGTTGGGAAACATCTTCTTGATCTCGGCCATCACTTTCTCGATGCGTTCGGAAACGTCGAACAAGGTGGGGTTGCCGCCCTCGGTGCACAGCCGGCGCGAGATTTCCTTGATGATCTCGTTGCGCGGGTCGGCCACCGTGTACACCGGGTGGCCGAAGCCGATCACGATCTCCTTGCGCTCCACGCGGGCGCGGATATCGGCCTCCGCGTCATCGGCGCTGCGATAGCGGGAGATGATCTCCATCGCCACCTCGTTGGCACCGCCATGCTTGGGACCGCGCAGCGCGCCGATGGCGCCCGTGATCGCCGAATAGATGTCCGAACCGGTACCGGCGATGACGCGCGCGGCGAAGGTGGACGCGTTGAATTCGTGCTCGGCGTACAGCACCAGCGACTTGTCCAGCGCCTGCGCGTGCAGGTCGCTGGGCTTCTTGCCGTGCAGCAGGTGCAGGAAATGGGCGGCGATGGATTCGTCGTCGGTCTCGGTTTCGATGCGCTTGCCGTTGTGGCTGAAGTGGTACCAGTACAGCAGCATCGAGCCGAAGCTGGCCATCAGGCGGTCGGCGATGTCGCGCGCGCCGGTGACATTGTGGTCGTCCTTCTCCGGCAGCACCGTGCCCAGCACCGAGCAGCCGGTGCGCAGCACATCCATCGGGTGGGTGGAGGCCGGCAGCAGTTCCATCGCCGCCTTCACCGGCGCCGGCAGGCCGCGCAGGCGCTTCAGCCGCTGGCGGTAATTGTTGAGCTCGGTCCAGTTCGGCAGCACACCATGCACCAGCAGGTACGCCACTTCCTCGAAATTGCCCTTGGACGCCAGGTCGTGGATGTCGTAGCCGCGGTAATGCAGGTCGTTGCCGCTGCGGCCTACCGTGCACAGCGCGGTGTTGCCGGCGGCCACGCCCGACAGGGCGACGGATTTCTTGGCCTTGGGCAGGGTTTGCTCGCTCATGGATATCTCCTGTGAAGCAGGGAATTCGAACGGAACGATGTGTCCAGTAGGAGCGCACCCTGTGCGCGAAACGCCCTTCGCGAAGAGCGTTCGCGCACTAGGTGCGCTCCTGTATCAGCTCTTCTGCGAAAACAGTTCGTCCAGTTTGTCCTCGTACGCGTGATAGTCGAGGAAGTCGTACAACTCCTCGCGCGTCTGCAAGGTATCGATGATGTTCTTCTGGGTGCCCTCGCGGCGCACGGTTTCGTAGAAGTTCAACGCGGCCTTGTTCATCGCGCGATACGCGCCGCAGCAATACAGCGCGATATCGACGTTCGCCTCGCGCAGCTCGTCGGTGGTGAAGAACGGCGTGCTGCCGAATTCGGTGAGGTTGGCCAGGATGGGCACTTTCACCGCGGCCTTGAAGCGACGATAGTCGTCCAGCGTCTTCATCGCCTCGGGGAAGATCATGTCGGCGCCGGCCTCGACATAGGCGCAGGCACGGTCGATCGCCGCGTCGATGCCTTCCACCGCCGCCGCATCGGTGCGGGCCATGATCACGAAGCCGGGTTCGGTGCGCGCATCAACCGCTGCCTTCACCCGGTCGACCATTTCCTCCCTGCTCACCACTTCCTTGCCGGGACGGTGGCCGCAACGCTTCTGGCCCACCTGGTCTTCCATATGCACGGCGGCAACGCCGGCCTGCGTGAAACTGCGGATGGTGCGGGCGATGTTGAAGGCGCCGCCCCAGCCGGTATCGATATCGACCAAGAGCGGCATGCCGGTGGCATCGACGATGCGCCGCGCGTCGATCAGCACGTCTTCCATGCTGCTGATGCCCAGATCCGGCACGCCCAGCGAATTGGCCGCCACGCCGCCGCCGGACAGGTAAACCGCCTTGAAACCCGTGCGCTGGGCCATACGTGCCGCATAGGCGGTGATGGCG
>DATJCF010000152.1:0-3209 GCA_035514935.1 Rhodanobacter sp.
CAATTGGCTGGCCGCGCTCGCGCTGAATGGTAGGAGCGCACCCTGTGCGCGATGCCCTTGGTCATCCTCGAAAAAGCACCGCGCACAGGGTGCGCTCCTACAAAAACGGCCCTGAGCATGCTTGAAATTCTTTACCAGGACGACGCGCTGATCGCGGTGAACAAGCCCGCGAATCTGGCGGTGCATCGTTCGAAGATGGTCGGCAATGCCGACACGTTTCTCATCGATGAATTGCGCGAGCAGATCGGCGACAGCGTGTATCTGGCGCATCGGCTCGACCGTGCCACCAGCGGCGTGCTGCTGGTGGCGCGCAACAAGGAGATCGCCGCCGCACTGGGCGAGCAGTTCATGGCCCGCACGGTGCACAAGCAGTACCTGGTGGTGGTGCGTGGCTGGCCGGACCCGGCATCGGACGTGATCGACTACCCGCTGCCCGGCTCACGCGAAACCGGGCCGCGACGCGAAGCGCGCACGCGCTACCGCCAGCTGGCCACGATCGAGGTGCCGATCGCACTGGGTCGCTATCCGCAACAACGCTATGCCTTGTTGCTGGCGGAACCGGAAAGCGGCCGCTTCCGCCAGATCCGCAAGCATCTGGCGCACATCCACCATCCGGTCATCGGTGACTGCCAGCACGGTCGCGGCGATCACAATCGCCTGTACAAGCAGTATTTCGGCTGCCACCGCATGCTGCTGCATGCCTGGCGGCTCGATTTCCACCACCCGCTGAGCGGCGCGCCGATGGCGCTGGAAGCGCCGCTGGACGATGCGTTCGGCGACCTGCTTGCCCGCTTCGGCTGGCGTCTTGAAGCAGAAGCGAGGTCAGAGGAGTGAGAGGAAGCAAAAGCGTCGCCGGTTCGCGGCTTTTACCCACGCCTCACTCCTCCGAACGCACTCCTCGCTCTACACTTCCCGCATGCTGACCATCAGCCCCACCCTTGCGCTGCCCGAATCCGAACTCGTCGAACGTTTCCTGCGTGCCGATGGTCCCGGCGGGCAGCATGTGAACCGCACCGAGAGTGCGGTGGAGTTGCGGTTCGACGTCGTCAACTCGCCCACGCTGCCGGACGAAGTGCGCGAACGGCTGCTGGCGCGGCGCGATCGCCGGCTCACCGCCGAGGGCGTGCTGGTGATCCAGGGGCGCCGCTTTCGCGACCAGGCACGCAACCGCGACGACGTGCGCGAACGGTTGGCCGAACTGATCCGCAGCGTGTTGCGGCCACCCAAGAAACGCGTGGCCACCCGCCCCACACGCGCCTCCAAAGAACGCCGCCTGGCTGGCAAACAACAGCGCGGCAAGATCAAGCAGACGCGTTCGCGCGAATGGAGCTCCGAATGAACGCACCGATGTTGCCGCCCACCCCGCCACTGGCGCCCCACCTCAACAGCCGGTTCTGGCCATGGCTGGCGCGCGTCATCCTGCGCCTCAGCGGCTGGCGGCTGCTGGGCGAACTGCCGAACCTGCCGAAGCTGATCATCATCGGCGCACCGCATTCGTCGTACTGGGATGGCGTGTGGGGATTGGTGATGAAGGTCGCGCTGGGCGTGGACATCAGCATCATGATCAAGCGCGAGGTGCTGAACGGCCCCTTCGGCATCGTCCTGCGTCCGCTGGGCATGATCGGCATCGATCGCCGTGCCGCCGCCAACGTGCCCGCGCAGATGGTGCAGCGTTTCGCCGAACGCGAACGGATGTGGCTGGGCATCACGCCCGAGGGCACGCGCAAGCCGGTGCGGCGCTGGAAGCAGGGGTTCCTGCGCATCGCCCACGGCGCCAACGTGCCGATCCAGACCCTGTTCCTGGACTACCCCACGAAAACCTTCACCCTGGGCCCGCTGATGCATGCCAGCGGCGACGTGGACGTGGACATGCCCGCGATCCGCGCGTTGTTCAGGCCGTACCGGGGCAAGCACCGCAACACGGAGTGAGCGGGCTCAGTCTTCCAGCAACACGTACTGACCGTCCTTGCCGAAGCGCTCCGGTCTCCTGCCGACTCGTGCGCACAGCGAATCGCCGCAACGGTTGATTGCGCCGCGTTGCGTTGCCCGCACGATGTCCTGGCCGAAATGCAGCTGCGCCAGTTGCTGCACGCTCCGGTGGATAGTCCACGCCGCCGCGCCCATGGCCAACAGGGAGCCGAGCAGCAAGGCGACTGCCGCGTTCCAAACCAGGCTGCGCCGCGCACTGGTCAATCCCTTGCGCTGTTCATCCATCGCCCGGGCAGCCGCCTGGGCGCTGCCGGCGCTGTGCTGCAGCCGCTGCCGCAGTTCGTCCACGGCCTCTCCGGCGCCTTGAGCTACCGCTTGCCGTGCGTTGTTTCCGATCACCTGCAGTGCGCGCTCCGCGAACCGCTCGCCACCCGCATCCAGACGGCTCACACCTTGATCGAGCGCGGCGGTTGCCGCATCGATCCGCTGCACGGTGTGCGCGTTGCGCGATTCAAGACGATCAGCAATCGCCATCAATCGGATCAGTGCCTGCCGCACCGTCTCGACATCATCAGCAGCGGAACTATCCATGGCCACGTCCTTCTGGTCTAACGATCAAATCCCTGTACCTGCGGCAACATCTGCTGCGCGGCTTGTTGTTGCGCCAGCAAGGACACGTCCCACGTCGCGTTCAGGCTGTCGGCCTGCTGCTGGAACTGCTGTCCGTCCGCCGTGCGCAGATAGGTATGCGCCGCCTCGTGCTGCACCTGATCCCACACCGCGTTGTCCGGGTTCTGCGACGCCAGGTACATGCGGTCGATCCACTGGTCGAGTTCGCTGCGCGTGCTGTCGTGCGGCGCCTGCAGCGCTCCCGGCACCGCGCCGTCGGGCATGGCTTGCCGCTCGAATTGCCGGCTCAGCGTTTCATTGCGCGGCTCGGCGTTGTACGCATCGGGCACCTGCCCCATCGCATGCCTGGACACCTCCCGCTCGTTGTAGCCGCCCGGCTGGAGCCGGTCGATCTTGGGCCACAGGCGATACAGCAGCAAGCCTTCCTGCGAATGGTGGACGACGTTCAGACGCGGATCGTCGGGCTCCGAAGACTTGGCCAGAAACGGCGTGTCGCTCAACCCGTTGAGGTAATCGATCACAAAGTTGCCAGTACGGATCGACAAGCCGTCGCGGTGATAACTACCACCGACATCCGAATGCGCGCCGGGCACGTAAATACCGGCAAAGCGGCCGTCCGACGTGATGCCCGGATCGATGATGCGGTCGGA